>NZ_JBFAXL010000007.1:0-280539 GCF_040680795.1 Streptomyces sp. NPDC051976 | reverse complement strand
GGCCCTTACGCCCCCCACCCCCCCCCCCTCAACGGCACCGGGGTGGGCCCCCCACCCGTGGTCGGGGCCCACACGCCGTTCCGGCACCGAGGGCGTCAGCCCGCCGTCTCGCCGCCCTGTACGGACAGCAGGTCCTCCAACTGCTCCTCGCGGTGTGGCGCGGCCACGAACAGCAGCTCGTCACCGGCCTCCAGAGCGTCGTCCTTGGACGGCGTGAGCACCCGGTTGCCGCGGATGATCGTGACCAGCGAGGTGTCCTGCGGCCACTCCACGTCGCCGACCCGGGTGCCGACCAGCGCGGCCTCCTCCGGCAGCGTCAGCTCCACCAGGTTCGCGTCGCCCTGGCTGAACCTGAGCAGGCGCACCAGGTCGCCGACGCTCACGGCCTCCTCGACCAGCGCCGACATCAGCCGCGGGGTGGAGACGGCGACGTCCACACCCCAGGACTCGTTGAAGAGCCATTCGTTCTTCGGGTTGTTCACCCGGGCGACGACCCGCGGGACGCCGTACTCGGTCTTGGCCAGCAGCGAGACGACCAGGTTGACCTTGTCGTCACCCGTGGCGGCGATCACCACGTTGCAGCGCTGCAGCGCCGCCTCGTCCAGCGAGGTGATCTCGCAGGCGTCGGCGAGCAGCCACTCGGCCTGCGGGACCCGCTCCACCGAGATGGAGGTGGGGTTCTTGTCGACGAGCAGCACCTCGTGCCCGTTCTCCAGCAGCTCGGCGGCGATCGACCGGCCGACGGCCCCTGCCCCGGCAATGGCGACTCTCATCAGTGCGCCTCCTCGGGACCCTTGGCGAACGCCGCCTCGACCTCTTCGACGGCGTCCGTGCGCATCATCACATGCACCAGGTCGCCCTCCTGCAGGACGGTCTGGGACGTCGGCACCATCGCCTCGCCCAGCCTGGTGAGGAATGCCACACGCACACCCGTCTCGTCCTGCAGCCTGCTGACCTTGTGGCCGATCCACGCCGCCGAGGTGTGCACCTCGGCGAGCTGCACCCCGCCGCTGGGGTCGCGCCACAGCGGCTCCGCGCCCGAGGGCAGCAGCCTGCGCAGCATCTGGTCGGCGGTCCATCGCACCGTGGCCACCGTGGGGATGCCGAGGCGCTGGTACACCTCGGCGCGGCGCGGGTCGTAGATCCTCGCCGCCACGTTCTCGATGCCGAACATCTCGCGGGCCACCCGGGCCGCGATGATGTTGGAGTTGTCGCCGCTGCTGACGGCCGCGAAGGCCCCGGCCTCTTCGATTCCGGCCTCGCGCAGCGTGTCCTGGTCGAACCCGACTCCGGTCACCCGCCGCCCGCCGAACCCGGAGCCCAGACGACGGAAGGCCGTCGGGTCCTGGTCGACCACCGCGACCGTATGACCTTGCTGTTCGAGAGAGTGCGCGAGAGTGGAGCCCACTCGCCCGCATCCCATAATCACGACGTGCACGACCGTCCTTCCGCCTGACAGCGTTCCTGGCGTTACCGCCGAAATCCTGGATGTTCCCTGTGCGTCGTACCAAGCGTCTCAGACCGCGGCCAAAGCTACACACGCGCGGAGGGAGCCAGAAGGTTGCGTCCACCGGACGCACAAGTTCGCCACACTCCGTAGGGCAGTGGGGGGAGCGTCGGTATTGACGATCCCTTAACATCGCGGGGTGTCCAAACTGACCGACCTGCCGAAACGGATCCTGATCGGCCGGGCGTTGCGCAGCGACAAGCTGGGGGAAACGCTGCTCCCCAAGCGGCTCGCGCTACCCGTCTTCGCATCCGACCCGCTGTCCTCCGTCGCTTACGCACCCGGTGAAGTCCTGCTGGTGCTGTCCATCGCGGGGGCCTCGGCGTACCACTTCAGCCCGTGGATCGCGGTCGCGGTCGTCGTGCTGATGTTCACCGTGGTCGCCTCCTACCGGCAGAACGTCCACGCGTACCCCTCGGGCGGCGGTGACTACGAGGTCGCCACCACCAACCTGGGGCCGCGGGCCGGACTCACCGTGGCCAGCGCGCTGCTGGTCGACTACGTCCTCACGGTCGCGGTGTCGGTCGCCTCCGGTATCGAGAACCTCGGCTCGGCGGTGCCGTTCTTCGTCAGCCACAAGGTGCTCGGCGCGGTCGGCATGATCTTCCTGCTCATGGTGATGAACCTGCGCGGGGTGCGCGAGTCGGGCACGGTCTTCGCCATCCCGACGTACGCCTTCGTCTTCGGCGTCTTCTGCATGATCGCCTGGGGCATCATCAAGATCGCCACCGGCCACGACATGCACGCGCCCACCGCGGGCTACACCATCCACGCGGAACACGCGGGCATCGGCGGCTTCGCCCTGTTCTTCCTGCTGCTGCGCGCCTTCTCCTCCGGCTGTGCGGCGCTCACCGGTGTCGAGGCGATCAGCAACGGCGTCCCGGCGTTCAAGAAGCCCAAGTCCAAGAACGCCGCCACCACGCTGGCGGCGATGGGCCTGCTGGCCGTCACCATGTTCTGCGGCATCATCGCGCTGGCGATAAACACCAAGGTGCGGATGGCCGAGAACCCGGCCACCGACCTGCTCAACCACGGCAAGCCGGTCGGCCCGAGCTACACCCAGGACCCGGTGATCGCGCAGGTCGCCGAGGCGGTCTTCGGGCACAACTCGATCCCGTTCATCTTCCTGGCCGCCGTCACCGCGCTGGTGCTGTTCCTGGCCGCCAACACCGCCTACAACGGCTTCCCGGTGCTCGGCTCGATCCTCGCCCAGGACCGCTACCTGCCGCGCCAGCTGCACACCCGCGGCGACCGGCTGGCCTTCTCCAACGGCATCGTGCTGCTCGCCGGCTTCGCCGCCGTCCTGGTCTTCATCTACGGCGCCGACTCCACCCGGCTGATCCAGCTCTACATCGTCGGCGTGTTCGTCTCCTTCACGCTCAGCCAGACCGGCATGGTCCGGCACTGGAACCGCCACCTGCGCACCGAGACCGACCAGGCCAAGCGCCGCCACATGCACAAGTCCCGGGCGATCAACGCCTTCGGCGCCTTCTTCACCGGCCTGGTGCTGGTGATCGTGCTGCTGACGAAGTTCACCCACGGCGCCTGGGTCGCGGTGCTGGGCATGATCTGCTTCTACGCCCTGATGACCGCGATCCGCCGCCACTACACCCGGGTCGCCGACGAGATCGCCGCCGACGAGCAGCCCGGCGACGACTACGTCCGCCCGTCCCGGGTGCACTCCATCGTGCTGGTCTCCAAGCTGCACAAGCCGACCCTGCGCGCCCTGTCGTACGCCAAGCTGATGCGCTCCGACACCCTGGAGGCGCTCAGCATCAACGTCGACCCCGCCGACACCAAGGCCCTCCAGGCCGAGTGGCAGGAGCGGGCCATCGACGTACCGCTGAAGGTGCTGGACTCGCCGTACCGCGAGATCACCCGGCCGATCATCGAGTACGTCAGGGGCCTGCGCCGCAGCAGCCCGCGGGATGTGGTGAGCGTCTACATCCCCGAGTACGTGGTCGGCCACTGGTACGAGCACCTGCTGCACAACCAGAGCGCGCTGCGGCTCAAGGGCCGCCTGCTGTTCACCCCCGGGGTGATGGTCACCTCGGTGCCGTGGCAGCTGGAGTCCTCCGAGGCCGCCAAGCTGCGGGCCCGCAAGCGGGCCGAGTGGAACGCGCCCGGCTCGATCCGCCGCGGCCCGGTCGGACCGCCGCGCCGGGACAAGGAGTCCACCGGGCAGGGCAGCGGTCAGGGCAACGGCCAGAAGTAGGGCGGACCGGGCACGGGAGCGCGGGTGACCGCCCAGTAGAGTGCGCTCCTGTCGCCCCACCGAACCGCGAGGAAGCCCAGCGTGACCCCCGCCAGACCCGCTCCGCCCGCCGCCGTCACCGTCGTCGGGATCGGAGCCGACGGCTGGGACGGCCTCCCCGAGTCCTCCCGTACGGAACTGCGCGCGGCCGAGGTGCTCATCGGCGGCCCGCGCCAGCTGGAACTGCTGCCGCCCGAGTGCGCGGGGGAGCGCGTCGCCTGGCCCTCGCCGCTGCGCCCCGCCGTCCCCCGGCTGCTCGCCGCGCACGCCGGGCGCAGGATCGCGGTACTGGCCAGCGGCGACCCGATGTTCTACGGCATCGGGCGCGCCCTGGCCGAGGAGACCGGGGCACCGCGGGTGCTGCCGCACCCCTCGTCGGTGTCCTACGCCGCCGCCCGCCTCGGCTGGCCGCTGGAGGACGTCGAGGTCGTGACGCTCGTCGGCCGGCCCGCCGCGCGGCTCGCCGCCCATCTGCACGAGGGGCGGCGCGTCCTGGTGCTCAGCGCCGACGCCGGAACTCCCGGTGAGGTCGCCGCGCTGCTGTGCGACCGCGGTTTCGGGCCGAGCCGGATGCGGGTCCTGGAACAGCTCGGCGGCGGCCGGGAACACACCACCGCCGAGACCACCGCCGACGACTGGGCACGCACGCACCCGCCCGGCGACCCGCTCAACATCGTGGCCGTCGAGTGCCGCAGGGCACCGGGCGCACCGCGGCTGGGCGCGGTGCCGGGCCTGCCCGACGAGGCGTACGAGCACGACGGGCAGCTCACCAAGCGGCACATCCGCGCCGCCACCCTCGCCGCCCTCGCCCCCGCGCCGGGCGAGCTGCTGTGGGACGTCGGCGGCGGCTCGGGATCGATCGCCGTCGAGTGGATGCGCACCCACCCCTCCTGCCGGGCCTTCACCGTCGAACGCGACCCGGTGCGCGCCGCGCGCATCGCCCGCAACGCCGAACGCCTCGGCGTGCCGGGACTCGGCGTGGTCACCGGCCCCGCGCCCGCCGCGCTGGCCGGCCTGCCCACCCCCGACGCCGTCTTCGTCGGCGGCGGGCTCACCGCCCCCGGCCTCCTCGACACCTGCTGGGAGGCGCTGCCGCCCGGCGGACGGCTGGTGGCCAACACGGTCACGCTGGAGTCCGAGGCACTGCTCGCCGCCGCCTGCCGCCGCCACGGCGGCGAGCTGGTCAGGATCGCGGTGGCGCACGCCGTACCCGTGGGCGGCTTCACCGGCTGGCGCCAGGCGATGCCCGTCACCCAGTGGGCCGTACAGAAGGCCGTCAACCCCTCTCCAGGAGCAGACAGATGACCGTGTACTTCATCGGCGCCGGCCCCGGCGCCGCCGACCTGATCACGGTGCGCGGCGCCCGGACGCTCGCCTCCTGCCAGGTCTGCCTGTACGCGGGCAGCCTGGTGCCGCGCGAACTGCTCGCCGAGTGCCCGCCGGACGCGACCCTGGTGGACACCGCCCAGCTCGACCTGGACGAGATCACCGCCGAACTGGTCCGCGCCCACGAGCGCGGCGCCGACGTGGCCCGGCTGCACTCCGGCGACCCGTCGGTGTTCAGCGCGGTCGCCGAGCAGATGCGGCGGCTCGACGCGGCCGGGGTGCCGTACGAAGTGGTGCCGGGCGTACCGGCGTTCGCCGCGGCTGCGGCCGCCCTCAAACGGGAGCTGACCGTGCCGACCGTCGGCCAGACGGTCATCCTCACCCGGGTCGCCCAGCGGGCCACCGCCATGCCCGAGGGCGAGGACCTGGCCACCCTCGGCCGCAGCGGCGCGCTGATCGTGCTGCACCTGGCCGCCCAGTACGTGGACCGCGTCGTCGCCGAACTCCTGCCGCACTACGGCGCCGACTGCCCCGCCGCCGTGGTCGCCTTCGCCTCACGCCCCGAGGAGCTGATCCTCCGGGGCACCCTCGACGAGATCGCCGGGCGGGTGAAGGAGGCGGGCGTGCTGCGCACCGCGGTGATCATGGTCGGGCGGACCCTGGGGGCGGAGCAGTTCGGCGACAGCCATCTGTACTCGCCGCAGCGCGAGCGGGAACGGCACGACGACTGCCGGACGCCCTCCGGGTCGTAGCGGGACTCAGGGCTTGACCGCGCCGCGTCCCACGACCGTGCCCGCGCGGTCGATGCACAGCACGTCCACCGCGACCGGCGCGCCCCGCAGGACGGCGAGCGCCGCGTCCCGGGCCGCCTCGGCCACCAGATCGCCGAGCGGCACACCCGCGGCCTGGCACAGCTGCAGCGCGGCGAGACCGGTGTTGGCGGCGGCCACCTCGGCCGCGAGCGCGTCGTCCGCGCCACCACGCCTGGCCAGTTCCGCCAGGAAGCCCTTGTCCACCTGCGAGCGGCCGGAGTGCAGATCGAGATGGCCCGCGGCGAGCTTGGAGAGCTTGGCGAAGCCGCCGCAGATCGTGAGGCGGTCCACCGGGTGCCGCAGCAGGTACTTCAGCACGGCGCCCGCGAAGTCGCCCATGTCGAGCAGGGCGTCCTCGGGCAGGCCGTACTCGGCGACCACCGTCTTCTCCGACGTCGACCCGGTGCACCCGGCGACATGGGTGCGCCCGGCCGCCCGGGCCACGTCCACACCCCGCCGGATCGAGTCGATCCACGCCGAGCAGGAGTACGGCACCACGATGCCGGTGGTGCCGAGGATCGACAGCCCGCCGAGGATGCCGAGCCGGGGGTTCCAGGTGGAGCGGGCGATCTCCTCGCCGTGGTCGACGGAGACGGTGATCTCCACGTCGCCGCTGCCGCCGTGCCGGGCGGCCACCTCGGCGACGTGCTCGCGCATCATCTGGCGCGGGACCGGGTTGATCGCCGGTTCACCGACGGCCAGCGGCAGTCCCGGCCGGGTGACGGTCCCCACCCCGGGGCCCGCCCTGAAGACGACGCCGCTGCCCGCGGGCAGCGGCCGTACCGTGGCCCTGACCAGCGCTCCGTGGGTGACGTCCGGGTCGTCGCCCGCGTCCTTGACGATCCCCGCCGTCGCGGCGCCCGCGGTCAGCTCCTCCACGGCCAGCGCGAACGCCGGAGTCTGCCCCTTGGGTAGCGTGATCGTCACCGGGTCGGGAAACGTACCGGTCAGCAGCGCCGTGTACGCGGCCGTCGTGGCCGCCGTCGCACAGGCGCCGGTGGTCCAGCCGGACCGCAGCCCGGTGTGTTCGAGCTGGCCACGGCGCCCGCCCTTGGCCGGGCCGGCACCCGGCGCCCCGCCGGCGCCGCCCGCCGCACCCATGTCCCGACCCTCACTGCTCCTCATGAACGGACCCGGACTCCCATGCACGTACTGATCCTCGGCGGCACCACGGAGGCCCGCCGGCTCGCCGAGCTGCTGCACGGCGCTCCCGGGCTGCGGCTGACCAGCTCGCTGGCCGGACGGGTGGCCAGTCCCCGGCTGCCGCCCGGCGAGACCCGGGTCGGCGGCTTCGGCGGCGCGGAGGGGCTGGCGGCGTGGCTGCGCGCGCACGCGGTCGACGCGGTCATCGACGCCACCCATCCCTTCGCCGGGACCATCAGCTTCAACGCGGCCCGGGCCGCTTCCGTCACCCATGTTCCCCTGCTCGCGCTGCGGCGGCCCGGCTGGGTCCCCGTCATGGGCGACCGCTGGCACGAGGTCGGGTCGCTGGAGGAGGCCGCGGCGGCGCTGCCCGCGCTGGGCCGGCGGGTGTTCCTCACCACCGGCCGCATGGGGCTGTCGGCCTTCGCCGGCCTGGACGATCTGTGGTTCCTCGTCCGGTCGGTGGACGCCCCCGAACCCCCGCACCCGTCCCGGATGGAGGTGCTGCTCGACCGCGGCCCCTTCACCCTGGACGGGGAGCGCGAGCTGCTGCGCCGGACCCGCGTGGACGTCGTCGTCACCAAGGACAGCGGGGGAGCGGCCACCGCACCGAAACTGGCCGCCGCCCGCGAGGCCGGGCTCCCGGTCGTCGTGGTCCGCAGGCCCCCGGCGCCCGAGGGCGTCACCGTCGTGGCCGACCCCGAGGGAGCGGCCGGGTGGCTGGCGGAGCGCTTCGGGCAGCAGGGCCTTCCCGGTCGCTGACGGGCCGGGGGGAGGGGCGCCGTGAGCGGTGCGGCGCCGCCCACCCTCAGGCT
This sequence comes from Streptomyces sp. NPDC051976, assembly GCF_040680795.1. NCBI lineage: Bacteria > Bacillati > Actinomycetota > Actinomycetes > Kitasatosporales > Streptomycetaceae > Streptomyces > Streptomyces sp. NPDC051976. The sequence goes on along the minus strand of NZ_JBFAXL010000007.1, from coordinate 272,682 downwards.
TCCGGGTACCGGCGCGGGGTCCAGACGATCTCCTCGCCGTCCGCCCGCCGTACCACCCGGGTCTGCGAGGAGCCGACCAGCAGGATCGTCCGCATGTCGACCTCCACCGGGTCCAGCTCGCCGAGCGTCACGATCCGCACCGACTCGGCAGGGCCGCCCACGTCGCGGGCGACCACCACCGGCGTCTGCGGCGACCGGAACTCCAGCAGCAGGTCCCTGGCCTTGCCCACCTGCCAGGTGCGGCTGCGGGAGCCCGGGTTGTACAGGGCCAGGACGAGATCGGCCGCGGCCGTGGCGCGCAGCCGCTCCGCGATGACCTCCCACGGCTTGAGCCGGTCGGAGAGCGAAAGGGTCGCGTAGTCGTGGCCGAGCGGGGCGCCGACGCGGGCCGCGGCGGCGTTCGCGGCGGTCACCCCCGGCAGCACGCGCACCGGGACGTCCAGGTACTCGGGCTCGGAGGCCGCCTCCAGCACCGCGGTGGCCATCGCGAAGACGCCGGGGTCGCCGCCGGAGACCACGGCCACCCTCCGTCCCCGCCGGGCCAGTTGGAGCGCGAACTCGGCGCGCTCGGCCTCCACCCGGTTGTCCGAGCCGTGCCGGATCTGGCCGGGCCGCTGCGGCACCCGGTCGAGATAGGTGGTGTATCCCACCAGGTCATCGGCGGCGGCCAGCGCGCCCCGCGTCTCGGGTGTCAGCCACAGCGGACCCGCGGGGCCGGTGCCGACCACGACCACCTCGCCCCGCTCCCGCGCGGCGGGCCGCTCCGCGTCCACCTGGCTCGGCAGCACGGCCACCGCGAAGTACGGCACCGACTCCTCGTCCACGTCCGCCAGTTCGGCGATCCGCTCCCCGCTCATGCTGGCCCGCTCCACGTACCGGGCCTGGCCCAGCCGCCCCGAACCCTCCAGCGCCCGGCGGACCTTGCCGAAGGTACGGCCCAGCTTCATCACCACCGCCACGTCGGTGGCGGCCAGCCGCGCGGTCAGCTCCTCCTCGGGCAGCGTGCCCGGCAGGATGGTCAGCACCTCCTCGCCCTCGGCCAGCGGCGCGCCCAGCCGGGCCGCCGCGGCGGAGACGGAGGTGACACCGGGGATCACCTCGGTGTCGTAGCGGCCGGCCAGCCGCTTGTGCATGTGCATGTAGGAGCCGTAGAAGAGCGGATCGCCCTCGGCGAGCACCGCCACGGTCCGGCCCGCGTCGAGATGCGCCGCCAGCCGCGCCGACGCCTCGGCGTAGAACTCCTCCATGGCGCCCTTGTAGCCGCCGGGGTGGTCGGTGGTCTCGGTCGTGACCGGGTAGACCAGCGGCTCCTCGACATGGTCCTCGCGCAGGTGCCGCGCCGCGATCGACCGGGCGATCGACCGGCCGTGCCGGGCGCTGTGATACGCGATCACATCCGCCTCGGCGATGACCTCGACGGCCCGCACGGTCATCAGGGAGGGGTCACCGGGTCCGAGGCCCACCCCGTACAGCTTGCCGTTCACTCTTCCTCGCTCGCGATCGCGTTGAGGGCGGCGGCGGCGATGGCGCTGCCACCTCGACGGCCGCGCACCACCAGGTACTCCAGACCGGACGGATGCGCGGCCAGCGCGTCCTTGGACTCGGCGGCGCCGACGAAGCCGACGGGCACGCCGATGACGGCGGCGGGCCGGGGCGCGCCCTCCTCGATCATCTCCAGCAGGCGGAACAGCGCGGTGGGCGCGTTGCCGACCGCGACGACCGCGCCCTCCAGCCGGTCCCGCCACAGTTCCAGCGCGGCGGCGCTGCGGGTGGTGCCCAGCCGTGCCGCGAGTGCGGGGACGGCCGGGTCGGACAGCGTGCACAGCACGTCGTTCCCGGCGGGCAGCCGCTTGCGGGTGACACCGCTGGCCACCATCTGCACGTCGCACAGGATCGGCGCACCGGCGCGCAGTGCCGTGCGGGCGCGGTCCACCACCGTGGGGGTGTAGCCGAGATCACGGACGAGGTCGACCATCCCGCAGGCGTGGATCATGCGCACCGCGACCTGGCTGACGTCGGCGGGCAGTCCCGCCAGGTCCGCCTCTGCGCGGATGGTGGCGAAGGACTGGCGGTAGATCGCCGCGCCGTCCTTCTCGTAGACGTGGGTGGTCACGGTGTTCTTCTCGCTGCTCTCTGTCGGCTTGACGCTCATGGGGTGATCGCCGTCAGGGCGGCGCGGATCGCGGAGGGGTCTGCCGTGGGGACGGTCCGTGCGTCCCCGCCGGACGAGAGACGGTATCCACCGCCGGGTGCCGCGACCAGGTCGACATGGTCGCCGCGGGGGTGCCCGCAGCGCCGTTCGCACCCGGACCAGTAGAGGGGGAGGGTGCCGCGCGGCTGCCGGGACGGCTGCTCGCGGGTGTGCTCGAGGGTGCGCGCCGCGTCCGCCCGTACGTCCGCGAGCGCCTTGGCGCAGCCGGGGCGGCCGATGCAGGCGCCCACCCGGAGCCAGGGTGACGCCGGGTCGGTGACCAGGCCCGCCGCGCCCAGCCGGGCGAGCGCCCCGGCCGCCCCTGCCGCGTCCGCGGTGGGGACGACCACACCGCGCCACGGGGTCAGCCGCAGTTCGGTGGCGCCGACGGCGGTCAGCTCCGCCCACTGCGCGGCCGAGATCCGGCCCAGCGGGACGTGGACGGAAAGGGCGTCGCCGACGACGCCGGGCGCGGGACCGTCCGAGGTGCCCGGCGGCTCGGGATGTGCCGCGTGGCCGATCCCCTCGGCCGTCAGCCGGTCGCGGACCAGCCGGGCCGTCTCGGCTTCCGGCAGGCCGAGTTCGCGGATCCGCCAGGCGCGCGTGCCATGGGACCGCGCGGCGTCCAGGAACGCCTCGGCGGCGGCCAGCGCGGCGCGCGGCGCATCCCCGGCGGTCACCCGCACCGCACCGGGAGCCAGCCAGGCGCCACCGTCCGGCAGCGTGCGCAGGATCACGTCCGCGCCGAGTCCGGTCATGTCGCCGCGGCCGTCGTCCAGGGCGAAGAGGAACCGCCCCGACAGCTCCGCGGCCGCCTCGCTCGCGCACAACGCGGCGTCCAGCGCGGTCAGCCACGGCCGGATGTCGCCCGGCGCGACGCCGTCGAGGCCGGACAGGGGTGAGGCGACGATGTTGCGTACCCGCTCGTGCGACCGCGAGGGCAGCAGGCCCGCCGCGTCCAGCGCCTCGGCGAGTTCCGTACCGCAGCCGTCCGCCAGCCCGCGCAACTGCACATTGCCGCGGGACGTCAGATGCAGGTCGCCGTCGCCCAACTGTGCGGCGGCGGCCCCGAGCACCCGCGCCTGGCCGGCGGTCAGCACACCGCCGGGGAGCCGGACACGGGCCAGCGCCCCGTCGTCCGCCGCGTGCAGCCGCAGCGCCCCGGGGCAGGCGTCACCGCGTTCCCGCGCGGCCGGTGCGGCCTGGGACGACGGTGGAGGGGTTGCCGTGGGCATGGCGGTGAGCATACCCACGCTCATCTGGGACGGACGTATGCCCCATGCTCTTCCCAAGGCCCTTACTATGCTCACCACTGGACCATCCGGTCCACGAACGCCGTAGGGCGCTCAGGGGAGGAAGCCCGGTGTGAACCCGGCGCGGTCCCGCCACTGTGAACCCGGCCCCCAGGGGGCGGGTGAGCCAGGAACTCCCTTTCCCCGCAGTCGGCTTCGGCCGAGGGGAGACCACTCTCACACCGCCCGGGGCGCGGACCCCGAGGAAGGCCAGGCGACGCATGCCCACTCCGTCCGGGGAGCGCGACCCGCACGCCCGCGAGATCCTGCTGCTGTCGACATCCGACACCGACCTGCTGAGCGCCCGCGCGGCAGGCGGCCCGGTCGGCTTCCGCTTCGCCAACCCCGCCCGCCTCGACCTGGCGGAGCTGCCCGCCCTCCTCGACGGCGTCGCGCTGGTGGTCGTACGACTCCTCGGCGGCCTGCGGGCCTGGCAGGACGGCCTGGACCTGCTGCTCGCCGACGGGCGCCCGGTGATCGTGCTGACCGGTGAACAGGCCCCCGACGCCCAGCTGATGGCCGCCTCCACCGTCCCCGTCGGCATCGCCGCCGAGGCCCACGCCTACCTCGCGCACGGCGGCCCGGCCAACCTCGAACAGCTCGCCCGGTTCCTGTCGGACACCGTCCTGCTCACCGGCCACGGCTTCGACGCGCCCGCGTCCGCGCCCACCTGGGGACCGCTGGCCCGCCCCGAGCGGACCGACCGCCCCGCGGACGGCCGCCCGACCGTCGCCGTGCTCTACTACCGCGCCCACCACATGAGCGGCAACACCGCCTTCGTGCACGCCCTGTGCGACGCGATCGAGGACGCCGGGGCCGTACCGCTGCCGCTGTACGTCGCCTCGCTGCGGGCCCCCGAGCCCGAACTGGTCGAGGTGCTGCGGGCCGCCGACGCGATCGTCACCACCGTGCTGGCGGCCGGTGGCACCAAGCCCGCCGAGGCGTCGGCGGGCGGCGACGACGAGTCCTGGGACGCGGGCGCGCTCACCGCGCTGGACGTCCCCATCCTCCAGGCGCTGTGCCTGACCGGCTCCCGTACGACCTGGGAGGAGCGCGACGAGGGCGTCTCGCCGCTGGACGCGGCCAGCCAGATCGCGGTCCCCGAGTTCGACGGGCGGCTGATCACCGTGCCGTTCTCGTTCAAGGAGATCGACGCCGACGGCCTGCCCGCCTATGTCGCCGACCCCGAGCGCGCGGCCCGCGTCGCCGGAATCGCCGTACGCCACGCGCGACTTCGGCACATCCCGGCCGCCGACAAGCGGCTGGCCCTGGTGCTGTCCGCCTACCCCACCAAGCACTCCCGCATCGGCAACGCGGTCGGCCTCGACACCCCCGCCAGCGCCGTCGCCCTGCTGCGGCGGCTGCTCGCGGAGGGCTATGACTTCGGCCACACCGCGGTGCCGGGACTGGAGTCGGGCGACGGCGACGAGCTGATCCGCGCCCTCATCGACGCGGGCGGCCACGACCAGGACTGGCTCACCGAGGAGCAGTTGGCCCGCAACCCCGTCCGTGTCGCGGCCGCCGACTACCGCCGCTGGTTCGGCGGCCTCCCGGAGGACCTGCGGGCGGCGGTGGAGGAGCACTGGGGTCCGGCGCCGGGCGAGATGTTCGTCGACCGCAGCCGCAACCCGGAGGGCGACATCGTCCTGGCCGCCCTGCGGTTCGGCAACCTGATCGTCCTCATCCAGCCGCCGCGCGGCTTCGGCGAGAACCCGATCGCCATCTACCACGACCCGGACCTGCCGCCCTCCCACCACTACCTGGCCGCCTACCGCTGGCTCGCCGCACCGCGCTCCGAGGGCGGCTTCGGCGCGGACGCGATGATCCACCTGGGCAAGCACGGCAACCTGGAATGGCTGCCGGGCAAGAACGCGGGACTGTCCGCCTCCTGCGGCCCCGACGCGGCCCTCGGCGACCTGCCGCTGATCTACCCCTTCCTGGTCAACGACCCCGGCGAGGGCACCCAGGCCAAGCGCCGCGTCCACGCCACCCTGGTCGACCACCTGGTGCCGCCGATGGCCCGCGCCGACTCGTACGGCGACATCGCGCGCCTGGAACAACTCCTGGACGAGCACGCCCAGATCGCCGCCATGGACCCGGCCAAGCTCCCGGCCATCCGCGCCCAGATCTGGACCCTCATCCAGGCCGCCCGCCTCGACCACGACCTCGGCCTGGACGACCGCCCCGACGACAGCGGCTTCGACGACTTCCTGCTGCACGTCGACGGCTGGCTGTGCGAGGTCAAGGACGCCCAGATCCGCGACGGTCTGCACGTCCTCGGCGCCCCGCCCACCGGCGAGAACCGCGTCAACCTGGTGCTCGCCGTCCTGCGCGCCCGGCAGATCTGGGGCGGCGCCCAGGCGCTCCCCGGGCTGCGCGAGGCACTCGGCCTGGACGAGTCCGCCGCGACCCGCACCGCGGCCGACGCCGCCGAGGCGCGGGCCCGCGCGCTGGTCCAGGCGATGGACGACGCGGGCTGGGACCCGGCCGCCGTACCCACCGAGCACGGCCCCCAGGTCGCCGCGGTCCTGGACTTCGCCGCCCGTGAGGTCGTCCCCCGCCTCGCCGCCACCACCGCGGAACTCGACCACACCGTCCACGCGCTGAACGGCGGCTTCGTCCCCGCCGGCCCCTCGGGGTCGCCACTGCGCGGACTGGTCAACGTGCTGCCGACGGGACGCAACTTCTACTCCGTCGATCCCAAGGCCGTCCCCTCCCGCCTCGCCTGGGAGACGGGCCAGGCCCTCGCCGACTCCCTGGTGCAGCGCTACCGCGCCGACAACGGCGACTGGCCCACCTCGGTCGGCCTGTCCCTGTGGGGCACCAGCGCGATGCGCACCGCGGGCGACGACGTGGCCGAGGCCCTCGCGCTGCTCGGCGTCCGCCCGGTCTGGGACGACGCCTCCCGCCGGGTGACCGGGCTGGAGGCCATCCCCGCCGAGGAGTTGGGCCGCCCCCGTATCGACGTCACCCTGCGCATCTCCGGCTTCTTCCGGGACGCCTTCCCGCACACCATCGGCCTGCTGGACGACGCCGTACGCCTGGCCGCCTCCCTGGACGAACCCGCCGAGGCCAACCACGTCCGCACGCACGTCCAGGCGGACCTCGCGGCGCACGGCGACGAACGCCGTGCCACCACCCGCATCTTCGGCTCCCGCCCCGGTACCTACGGCGCCGGGCTGCTGCAGCTGATCGACTCCCGCGACTGGCGCACCGACGCGGACCTCGCCGAGGTCTACACGGTCTGGGGCGGCTACGCGTACGGCCGCGAGCTCGACGGCCGCCCGGCCCGCGAGGAGATGGAGACGGCGTACCGGCGGATCGCGGTCGCGGCGAAGAACACCGACACCCGCGAACACGACATCGCCGACTCCGACGACTACTACCAGTACCACGGCGGCATGGTGGCCACCGTCCGCGCCCTGCGCGGCACCGCGCCCGAGGCGTACATCGGCGACTCCACCCGCCCCGAGACGGTCCGCACCCGCAGCCTGGTCGAGGAGACCTCCCGGGTCTTCCGGGCCCGGGTGGTCAACCCCCGGTGGATCGAGGCCATGCGCCGCCACGGCTACAAGGGCGCCTTCGAGCTGGCCGCCACCGTCGACTACCTGTTCGGCTACGACGCCACGACCGGTGTGGTCGCCGACTGGATGTACGACAAGCTCACCGAGACGTATGTGCTGGATCCGACGAACCGCGAGTTCCTCCAGCAGGCCAACCCCTGGGCGCTGCACGGCATCGCCGAGCGGCTGCTGGAGGCGGAGTCGCGGGGGATGTGGGAGAAGCCGGACCCGGCGGTGCTGGAGCAGCTGCGCCAGGTGTTCCTGGAGACGGAGGGCGACCTCGAGAGCGAGGAGTGAGGGAGCACGGCCGGTCCGTGACCGGCGGGCGCGGGGACGTAGACTGGAGGGCTTGCCGCCCGTCCACCCGTCGAGACCCCGTCCCACCCCGCCGGTCGGCCGGTCCGTCCACCCGCCCCGCGCCCGCCAGAAGCACAGGAGCACCACCCACATGCAGAGCGAATCCGCCCCCTCGCTGGTCGGCCAGGAGTACGAGGTCGAGGTCGGCCAGGTGGCGCACGGCGGCCACTGCGTCGCCCGCACGGACGCAGGACAGGTGCTCTTCGTCCGGCACACCCTGCCCGGCGAGCGGGTCGTGGCCCGGGTCACCGAGGGCGAGGAGGGCGCGCGGTTCCTGCGCGCCGACGCCGTACGGGTGCTGACCGCGTCCAAGGACCGGGTCGAGCCGCCCTGCCCGTTCTCGGGTCCCGGCCGCTGCGGCGGCTGCGACTGGCAGCACGCGGCGCCGGGCGCCCAGCGGAGGCTGAAGGCCGCGGTCGTCGCCGAGCAGCTCGAACGGCTCGCCGGGCTCACCCCCGAGGAAGCGGGCTGGGACGGCACGGTCGAGCCCGCCCCCGGCGACAAGGTCGCCAAGGGCGAGGTGCCCCAGTGGCGCACCCGGGTGCAGTACGCGGTGGACCCCGACGGCCGCGTGGGCTTGCGCAAGCACCGCTCGCACGAGGTCGAGGTGATCGACGAGTGCCTGATCGCGGCGCCGGGCGTCAGCGAGCTGGGCGTCGAGAAGCGGCTGTGGCCCGACATGGCCACCGTCGAGGCGATCGCCGCCACCGGCTCCCACGACCGCCAGGTGATCCTCACCCCGCGGCCGGGCGGGCGGCTGCCGATCGTCGAGCTGGACAAGCCGGTCTCGGTCCAGCGGATCGCGGAGACCGGCGGGCGCGAGCCGGTCAAGCAGGTGCACCGGGTGCACGGCCGCCCCTTCGTCCGGGAGCGGGCCGCCGACCGCACCTGGCGGGTCGGCGAGGGCGGCTTCTGGCAAGGCCACCCGAAGGCCGCCGACGTGCTGGTCGAGGCGGTCATGCGCGGGCTGATGCCCCGCAAGGGCGACATGGCGCTGGACCTCTACTGCGGTGTCGGCCTGTTCGCGGGCGCGCTCGGCGAGCGGGTCGGCGACCAGGGCGCGGTGCTGGGCATCGAGTCCGGCAAGCGCGCGGTCGAGGACGCCCGGCACAACCTCCAGGACCTGGAGCGGGTCAGGATCGAGCACGGCAAGGTCGAGCAGGTGCTGCCGCGCACCCGGATCACCGAGGCCGACCTCATCGTGCTCGACCCGCCGCGCGCCGGCGCCGGCCGCCAGACCGTGGGCCAACTCGCCGCCCTGGGCGCCCGCCGGATCGCCTATGTCGCCTGCGACCCGGCCGCCCTCGCCCGCGACCTCGGCTACTTCGCCGAGCAGGGCTACCGCCCGGTGACCCTCCGGGCCTTCGACCTCTTCCCGGTGACGCACCACGTGGAGTGCGTGGCGATCCTGGTGCCGACGGGGAAGGGCGCCTGACCTGCGGCTTTAGTCGATGGGCATGATGTGCGCTATGGGCGTTACGGGCGATATCTTGACGCTCGAATGACGCTCTCCGAGGTGTATTGACGCTCATTTGACGCCCGTCCTGATGGGTTGTCAGGTGCCTCAAAGGGCAGCTCAGATCCTGTCAAGGTGGCGAGCCATGACGGGGCGCCGATGGCAGGTGACGCTGAGGGCAGCCCCGCTGAGTCTGGCTGGTCAGATGTCCCGGAGGTCGCGCGTAGAAGAAGCCAGGCAGGGTGGACGCCTTGGTGACGGACGGCGCTGTAGGACATCACGTGGAAGCCAACTGCTCCAGCAGGCTGGGCACTTGGCCGTGGGCCATGGTTGCGTGTCTACATCGGCAAGCCGTTCCCAGTAGGCGTTCCGGGTCGCGAGCCGGTTGCCAGTGTTGCCCAGCATTCAACAGGTGACAATGCACAGATGTCTCATGTTTCGATCACCGTGCGCGCCGCGGCAGCCGATGACTATCCGGCGGTCACGGACATCCTTGCTGCTGCTGAAGTCGGTGGGGAAGAAACCACACTCCCCGAGTATCCGGCCGTCGCCGTCGCCTGTTGTGCGCAGAGTGTCGTGGGGGTTGTTGAGTTCGATCTGTCGTATGACCTGGGCCGCGCATCGGAGCGGCTCGAGCATCCGGGCAAGCAGGCGTGGATCTTCAGCCTGGCTGTGCAGGACGTGTGGCGCGGCCGAGGCGTTGGGGCACAACTCGTTCGCTATGTAGCCCAACAGGCCAAGGCTGACGGCGTCACACTCCTTGCGCTGGCCGTACAGGAGGAGCTGGGCGAGGACGGTTCGCGTCGTGCGCGATTCTTCGAGAGCCTCGGTATGCGGGGATTGGCTAGCTCCCCAGGCGATCCCGCCTGGGGGGCTCCGGTGGATGCTGTCCTCGACGGGTAATCATCCAGTGGGACCGTCGTCGGCCGGTTGATTTCTGCTGTGCCGCCGCGGTGTTCGTTCGGGTTTTGGGATGTGACTGGGTCGGGAGACGATGACCACATCGGTGATGTTTGGAAGCTTCAGGAGAGCGCTGCGGGTGGTCTCGTGTTCCTGGACCGATGAGGACTCGTCGTATATGAATACGGTCATATGCCGGTAGGTCGAGTCTCCGGACAGGTAGCCAACGTAGTCTTCGTAGATCTCCTTCTCGAAGGTCTTGAAATCAGCAGCTTTGCGCGCGTACTTGACCTCGATGAGTAGAGAGAGCGACGGGATACCGAAATCCGCGCGGTAGGTGCTGTGGCCGAGCCGCCGGAGGGTTTCCTCCTCGACGAGGTCGTCGAACGCTGGTCGGAGCATGAGCCAGAGGATGTTCTGGATCTCGCGTTCCGAGGTGATGGGCCATTTGATGGGGTTGTCGAGGTGGTCACCGTCGTAGCGCCATTGCCGCATCGCAGCCTCGAAACGGCTCAGGACAACGCCTACATGGGTGCGGCTCAGGAGTGTTTCATCGATGCTGGCGGTCACTATCTGGGAGATCGCCTCGAGGAGCAGTGCTGCCCGAGGCGCGTCCGGCTGCGCGGTCTCGGTCAGGAGGACGTCGCTGAGCAGCCGGGACTGCAGCCGCCGCAGCTTGTCCTGGTCCGTGAGCCGTGCGTCTGTGGCTGAGACGGTCAGCCAGTGAATGCAGGCGACTTCAGCCGGATCTCGGACGCTGTGGGTGTCCATCGCAACGGTGGTTGCGGTGCCGAGGATGCGCCGAGCGTGCTCTTGGAACAGGCTCAGGAGGATGTTGGCAGGGCGCAGCCTTGGGTCTTGTAGCACCTCGGTCAGCCATGTGTGTGCTTGCGGAGTGTCATCGTGCACCGTGTTGACGGCGAGCGCGAGTCCGATGACCTGTCTGGGGTCGTTTACGAAGGTGACTCCGTCGTCCTGGAAGGGGTTCTTCCGCATGAGGGCAGCCAGGCCATCGGTCAGGTGCTTCCGGGAGGCGGACTGGGAGGCGGTTGTTGAACGGAATCCGGCGAGGCCGTAGCCGAGGACGGCCAGGCCGTGGGAGTGGGTGAAGCGGTGCTGGTTGTCGGCGAGCCATGCTGGCGTCATGGGGTCGACGTCCCAGTCGAACCTGAGGTGTCGTCGGCTGAGGATGTGATGGGCGAGCAGGCCGTCGAGATTGCCGGGCGTGTTCGCGCGTCGGATGAATTCCTCCAGACGGGCGGTTTGCGCGGCGAGTAGGGGTCCGGTGTGCACGGTTCTTGCGGGTTCTTCGGTCTCGGTCACAGGAACCACCGGCTGGAGCGCAGCTTCGTTGCCACCGCATCGGCGTTCCAGTTCCGCACGTGGCGCAGCTGTCCGAGCAGCTCAGCGATCAGGTCCGAGTACAAGATCGTCACAGGGATGCGTGACGGGTACATTGTCCGCCAAGACATCGCTGTGAACCGGAACGCTTGCCGTCCCAGGTATTCGATGTCGGTGAAGGTCGAATGGCGGTGGAGTTTGAGCAGGAGAGGTTTGGGGGCGCCGTGCAGTGCGCTCTTGAGATCCATGGGCCCGCTGACGGCCACGAGCAGCTCGCGCTGGCCGATGGGCACGGCGTGGCCACGCTCCGGGACGTAGTGGCCCTTGGCTCGGCCGCCAGCTCCCCGGTCCACTCCCGCGCTGGCCCGGTCGAACATGACCCAGTCGTGGTCGGTGCTCACGTGCACGAAGGCGAACTCGACCTTGGCGTAACTCCGAGTGAGGTCCTCGACCAGTTCCTTCACCGCGGCCGCCTCAACATCTTTGAGCGGCTTGAACACATGGAAGACGAGCCGCAGTTCGTCGCCCTTCTGCCAGGCGTTGCGGATCTTGATCGCATCGATGCATTCTTTCAGGGAGCGCAAGAGTTCGCGCGGGTAGTCGTCGTAGTCGGCCTCCCGGGACGTGTTCGAGAGAAGGTAGTTGCCGTCCGAGCTGAACACGGTGGTGATGCCCACTACACGTTCCGGCGCGGTGAGCCGGCTCTCTTTGACGTGCGCGCTTCCGATGCCGATGACCAGTTCATGGGTGAGTGAGCGTGGTGCGGCAATCACGAAGGGGATGCCGCCCAGCTTGGCGTAGCACGCCAGGGCGATGCTGTTGAGGGGGTATGCAAGCTTGCTCAGTCGGACCGTTTCGATTCTGACGTCCTGGACGGGGACGCCCTGTCCCATGAAGGCTGATTTGGCGACGAGATATGGGCTACTGTCGCCCGCGAGATGAGCCTGGTCCTCGCTGGTGATGACGATGGCCAAGTCGATCTCCCCGGTCAGCAGTGCCTTCCGGCATGCCCCACGGTAGGCGTTGGCATCGGTGGTGGCCCCGTCGAAGGGGTGCAGGAGGAGGTCACAGCCGGAAAGGTGATACTTGCGGATGAAGCCGAGGCCATACGTCCTTTCTCCTTGGATCCCGTTGAGGAACTTGAACAGGAAGTTTTCGACGACGCCTTTGTGTATGCGCGGTGTAATCACGGCGATCCTGGGCTTCTTCTTCGCGAAGAATTCCACGTCGAATGGGCCGTATTCGTCCAGGCCGCGGTCGGGGGACCGGCTCGTCTTGTCGCCAGCCTGGTCGAACTGGAACGTCGGGGACTGGAAGTACGTCCCGTTCACCTTCTTGCCGCGGGTCGAACCGACTGGTGGCTCGATGGCCACGGACAGGTCACTGGCCACCTGGAGCTGGCCGAGTCGCTCCAAGCGACCGGCGATTCTGATCGCGTCGTCATAGCGGCCGAAGGCCCCGAGGAGGTCGAACGATTTCTGGTTCAGTTCCTTGAGGATCCTGGCGCTGTCGGCTCTGGCCAGGGCGCGGACCACGTTGTCGAAGGTCTCCCGTCGGCTCTCCAGCCACGCGTCGGTGGCGGAGATGCGGGCCACACCGGGGGCATCGCGCAGGACCAGGTGGGTGCCGTCGACGTGGTCGACGGCACCCACCGCCTGTCGGGCGGCGTGATGGTCCATGCGTGGGTCTGGTGTGCGCGCCGGGTCCTCGCACAGCACGTAGAGCCCGCGCACGTCAAGGCCCTGGCGGATCAACTCGTCCACCGTCATGTCGATCTCGAAGCGGCTCTTCACTCCAACGATCACACCAGGGCGGTTGGAGGGACCGATGCTCCTGCTGTCCAGCCGGTATTCCGGATAGACGTGGAGCCTTCCGAGGGACTCCTGATGTCTGCCACGGATTGAAGGCTCAAGCAGGTCCCTGCCCGTCAGGCGCGACACGAATACCGGTGGGCTGAGCCGACGAACCTTGTAACCCCATCCGAGCACCGACCGGAGCAACGCCTCCTGGACGAGACGCATGGTGAGAGACCGGTGATCGCGTGTCCGGAACGTTGTAGGCGTGCCGTATGCATCGCTGTGGGCCTGCACTGGAATGCAGGCGATACCTGTTCGCGTCTTGGCGACTACGTGGCTGTTGCCAAGCTTGGCTCGGATGTCAGCGAGTTGCTCGGGCGACTCGAATTCGATCAGTCCACCCTTGAAGTCGTCCGCCGAAAAACGGACCGGAAGGAAGTTGAAAGCCAGCACCGGCGGATTCATTCGGCCCCCTTGCGTCCAAACCTCATTTTCCACAGCGTTGAGGCGGTTACACGTCATGGAGCCTCTCACCAGGGCACCCCTCACGCTCAGAACATTGTGGCACCGGGGTATGACAACGTGTGAGGAAGAGCCGCATGGCCTCGGGGAACGGGGCGATGGGCGGGAGCAGGCAGCTACACATCGAGGAGCTTCCTGCCAACGTGGCAGGACGAGCGCGCCGCCAAGCCGTGGCGGCAAGCCGAGGCAGCAAAGGATCTTCTGCGTGAACTGGGAGTCCCCTCAGTCCGGACCGGACCAGCTGTGTTAGGAACATCGCTGGCGGTCTGATCGGTGGGGGGCGGATGTTCGGAATGGTGTGACCGGCGGGCGTGGGGCGGTGCCTGCCGCTCAAGACTGCTGCCGAACGCCTCGTCACCTGTCGTCATCCCTGGTCATCCGTGCCGTGCTGGGACGTGGATGTGCTGCCGGTGCTGGGTTTCACCCCCGCGAGTGGCCGAAGCGTGGGACGGTCGCTGTCGGCTCTGGCAAAGTGATCGTCACTGCTAGACGATTCTCGTGAGGAACTTGTGAGCACGCTCGGTAGCTTCATCTGGTCAATCGCTGACCAGCTTCGGGGCCCTTACCGCCCCAACCAGTACGGGACCGTGATCCTCCCGTTCACGATCCTGAGACGACTCGACTGCATCCTCGAGCCTGATCGCGCGATGGTGCGACAGCTGGCTGCGCAGTACGAGAACCCGAACCGGCTCAAGGTCGAGGTCAAGAAGGTCACGGGGCGAACGTTCTACAACACCTCCAACTACGAGTTCGCGAATCTGCTGGCTGATGCCGATGGGCTGGCGGACAACCTGGCCGACTACATCGACCGGTTCTCCGGTGACGTGGACGTGTTCGAGTACTTCGACTTCAAGAAGGAGATCCTTGCTCTGGAGAAGGCCGGGCTCCTGCGCGAGATCGTCAAGTCCTTCGGCAAGGTCGACCTCCACCCTGATGCGGTGTCGAACTCCGATATGGGCGACGCCTTCGAGTACATCATCCGCAAGTTCAACGAGGCAGCGAACGAGACCTCCGGCGACCACTACACGCCGCGCGACGCGATCCGGCTGCTGGTCGACCTGCTTTTCGCGGAGAAGGACGTCGACCTCACTGAGGGCGGCATCATCCGGTCGTTGTACGACCCCACCGCCGGAACTGGTGGCATGCTCTCACTGGCAGAAGAGCACCTGCTTGCTGGGAACCCCGATGCGAAGCTGAGCCTGTACGGCCAGGAGTACAACCCGCAGTCGTACGCCATCTGCAAGTCCGACCTGCTCGCCAAGGGCCACGACGCGACCAACATCGCCTTCGGTAACACGCTCACCGACGACGCTTTCAGAGGCCGCCAGTTCGACTACTGCATGTCCAACCCGCCCTATGGTGTGGACTGGAAGCAGTACGCCAAGGCGGTCCAAAAGGAGCGAGACTCCGCTGGCCCCTACGGCCGCTTCGCACCGGGCCTCCCCGCGACATCCGACGGGCAGATGCTCTTCCTGCTCCACCTGGCCCACAAGATGCGCACACCTGAGGATGGTGGCGGCCGCGTCGGCATCGTCATGAACGGCTCTCCGCTTTTCAACGGTGCCGCCGAATCCGGCCCTTCCAATATCCGCCGGCGGCTGCTGGAGAACGACCTCGTCGAGGCGATCGTCGCCCTGCCGACTAACATGTTCTTCAACACCAGCATCGCCACCTACATCTGGATCCTGGACAACACCAAACACCCCGACCGCCGGGGCAAGGTACAGCTGATCGACGGCACGTCGTTCTGGACCAAGATGCGCAAGAATCTCGGTGCCAAGGGACGTGTGATCAGCGACGCCGACCGTGCCAAGGTCGTGCGGCTGTACGCCGACTTCGAGGACGCCGATCCCGAGCTCTCCAAAGTGCTGCGTAACGACGAGTTTGGCTACTGGACGGTCACGGTGGAGTGCCCTCTGCTGGACGAGGGCGGGAATCCTGTCGTCAACCGCAAGGGTGACCCGAAGCCCGATACGAAGAAGCGTGACATCGAGAACGTGCCCTTCACCTACGGCGGCTCGACCCCCGGCGCGGCGACGGAGCGCGAAGTCATCGAGGCGTACTTCGACGCTGAGGTGAAGCCGCACGTTCCCGACGCCTGGATCGACTGGGCCAAGACTAAGACGGGGTACGAGATCCCCTTCACACGGCACTTCTACAAATATGTTCCGCCTCGTCCACTTGCCGAGATTGATGCAGACCTGGAGAAGCAGGTCGCCAAGATCCTCGACCTGTTGCGGGAGGTCGAGAAGTGAGAGGTTACGAACTCGTCGAATCGGCCTCGCCCTGGCTTGGGGCCGTGCCCTCCCATTGGCGGGTCAGCCGGTTCGGGTACGAAGCGTCGGTTAACGGGGGGCAGGTCGACCCGCGCGACGAGCCTTGGGCATCAACGGTCCTCGTCGCTCCGAACCACATCGAGCGTGACACGGGACGGATTCTTGGGCGAGAAACGGCCTCTGAGCAGGGAGCGGACTCTGGCAAGTACGTTGCCCGTGCAGGGCAGATTCTGTACTCGAAGATTCGCCCGGCGCTCAACAAGGTCACTATCGCGGTCGAAGACTGCCTGTGCAGCGCGGACATGTATGCCGTGTCGTTCCGTTTGCCTGTAGTGCCGAGATACGCTCTTTACTACATGCTTGCAAGACCCTTCAACTCGTTCGCGTCAGTCACTTCGCTGCGCGTGAAGATGCCGAAGGTCAACCGCGAAGAACTTGCATCCGCTCCCTGGTTGGTACCTCCCTCTGACGAGCAACGCGCGATCGCCGACTACCTCGATCGCGAGACGGCCCGCATCGACATGCTTATCGAGGAGCAACAGCGGCTGGTGGAGTTGCTCCGGGAGCGGCGTCAAGCGCTCATCGATATGGCCTTCTCGACCCTCGCTGGGCCTCACGTGCAATTGCGCCGGTTCACCCAGTTCCTAACAAGTGGCTCCCGCGGGTGGGGCGACTACTACGCAGACCAGGGCGAGCGCTTCGTCCGCATCGGAAACTTGCCGCGAGGCAACCTCGATCTTCGAGGTGACGTCCAGTTCGTCGACCTTCCAGCGGATGTGACTGAAGGCTCGCGAACGATGCTGGAGGCAGGAGACCTACTCTTCTCCATCACCGCCTATTTGGGATCTGTCGCCGTAGTTGGGGGCGACTGGGTCGGTGCGTACGTCAGTCAGCACGTGGCTTTGTGTCGCTTGGAGTCACAGAATGTGGACCCCAGGTTCATTGGGTGGTTCATGCTGACGACCAACGGCCAGGATCAGCTCAACGAGGGGGCTGCCGGCGGGGCAAAGATGCAGTTGGCGCTCGATGACATCAGGGGACTTCGGGTGCCACTCGCGCCAATCGACGATCAGCGAAGCATCGCTTCATCCCTCGATGAGCGGACTGCGAAGATCGATGTGCTCATCGCAGAATCAGAGCGGTTCATCGAGCTTGCTCGCGAACGCCGATCGGCACTGATCACGGAGGCTGTCACGGGGCAGGTCGACGTACGGAAGGCGGCGTGATGGCCGACCACAACGAGGCGGTCTTCGAGAAGGAGATCTGCGAGTACCTCGAGGCACGCGGCTGGCTGTACTCGGTGAACGACCACGACGCTGGCGAGTACGACCGCGAGCGGGCGCTGTTCCCGGCGGATCTTTTCGCGTGGCTGGCGATGACGCAGAAGACGGCGTATGAGAAGGCGCTGAAGGCGGCGGGGTCGCAGGCGAAGTTCCTTGACGTCCTGACTGCGGCACTGGACAAGCCGCTTGAGCACGGCGGCGGGACGCTGAACATCCTGCGCAACGGGGTTCAGTACATCGGTGGCGGCCGGTTGAAGATGGCGCAGTTCCGTCCCGAAACCTCTCTCAATGCGACCACCGTGTCGCATTACGAGTCGATGCGGGTGCGGGTGGTGCGGCAAGTGCACTTCTCGACTGCCGACCAGCGCACCGTTGATCTGGTGTTCTTCGTCAACGGTCTCCCGGTGGGCACGGTGGAGCTGAAGACCGACTTCACCCAGTCGATAGACGAGGCGATCAACCAGTACAAGCACGACCGCAACCCGCTGACGAACGGGCGCCCGGAGCCGCTGCTGTCGTTCGGTCACCGGGCGCTGGTGCATTTCGCGGTCTCCAACGACCTAGCAGCCATGACCACAAAGCTGGAGGGGGACAAGACCCACTTCCTTCCCTTCAACATCGGCTTCGACAGTGGTGCCGGCAACCCGCCTGGCGCGGACGACGGGTCGGCGACGGCGTACCTATGGGAACGCGTATGGGAGAAGCACGCTTGGCTGAACGTCATCGGGCGGCTGATGATCGTGCAGACCAAGGAGGAGTGGGACGTCACCACCGGCACCTCGGTGCGACGTACGAGCATGCTCTTCCCGCGGTTCCACCAGTGGGAGGCCGTGACGAGCATCGTCGCCGCAGTGAAGGAGGAGGGCGTAGGGCACCGGTACTTGATCGAGCACTCGGCCGGGTCAGGAAAGACGAACACCATCGCTTGGACTGCCCACGGGCTGGCTCGACTGCATGATGCTGACGACAAGAAGGTCTTCGACTCCGTCATCGTGGTCGTGGACCGTACCGTGCTCGACTCCCAGCTGCAGGAGGCGATTCGGCAGATCGACGGGAACAAGAAGATTGTCGCGACGATCAGCCCCGAGGACGTCCGCAAGGCCGGCGCGAAGTCGAAGTCGGGCCTACTGGCGCAGGCGTTGAAAAACGGCGAGCTCATCATCGCGGTGACGGTGCAGACCTTCCCGCATGCGCTGGAAGAGATTCGGACCGACGCTGGCCTCAAGGGCAAGCGATTCGCCGTTATCGCTGATGAGGCTCACTCCTCCCAGTCGGGGCAGATCTCCTCGAAGCTGAAGCAGGTACTGACGGCCGAAGAGCTCAAGGAGATCGAGGAGGGCGGGGATGTCGATGTGGAGTCGGTGCTGGCCTCGGAGATGACCGAGCGGGCCGAATCGGAGAACATTTCGTACTTCGCGTTCACCGCGACGCCGAAGAACAAGACCCTTGAGCTGTTCGGCCGCAAGGGGCTCGACGGGAAGCCGTGCGAGTTCCACCTGTACTCGATGAAGCAGGCGATCGAGGAGGGCTACATCCTCGACGTGCTCAAGGGCTATCAGTCCTACGACACCGCGTTGAAGATTGCTGGCAAGGCTGAGAGGGGTGAGGGGGGAGAGGTCGAGGAGGCCGCCGCCCGCAAGGGACTGATGAGGTGGGTTCAGCTTCACCCGACGAACGTCAGCCAGAAGGTGCAGATCATCGTCGAGCACTTCCACGCCAACGTCGCCTACCTCCTCGAGGGTAAGGCGAAGGCGATGGTGGTGACCGACTCGCGCAAGTCGGCTGTGAAGTACAAGCTGGGGATAGATGCCTACATCGCCAAGCGCCGCGCCGAGGACGCCTCGTACAACTACCGTACCCTGGTCGCCTTTTCGGGCGGGGTAACGATGCCCGAGGATGAGACCTGGCACAGCGACTGGGGCCGGCAACCATCGAAGGACGATGAGTTCACTGAGGCCAATATGAACCCCGGCGCGGGGGCTGATCTGGCGGCCGCGTTCAAAGGTGACGCTTACAAGATCATGCTGGTCGCCAACAAATTCCAGACGGGCTTCGACCAGCCCTTACTCTCGGCGATGTACGTGGACAAGAAGCTGTCGGGCGTTACTGCAGTGCAGACGCTCTCGCGGCTCAACCGTACCCACCGCACCGCCGGTGGGGAGCAGAAGCGCAAGACCTTCGTCATCGACTTTGCCAACAAGCCAGAGGACATCAAGACGGCCTTCGAGCCGTACTTCAAGAACGCGACTCTGGAGACCGAGACTGACCCGTATGTCGTTGTCCACCTGGCCAACAAGCTCGCCCAGGCCGGGATCTACACCGAGGACGATGTCCGCAAGGTCGCCGAACTGTGGGTGACGAGGAGGGGCAACAACGCTCTCTCGGCGGCGATCAGCCCGGCGCAGCACGATTTCCGGCGCCGCTATGCGCGCGCGATCGAGGAGGAAGACAAGGTAAAGCTTCAAGAGCTCGACCTTTTCCGAAAGGACATCTCCACCTACGTACGGCTCTACGACTTCATGTCCCAGATCGTTGACTACGGCGATCCCTACATGGAGATGCTCTCGATTTTCCTGCGCCTGCTGGGGAAGGTGATTGCCGAGTCCGCTTGGTCAGCCGACGTGGACCTCTCCGACGTGGTGCTAGTCGGGGTCAAGCACAACAAAGCGATCGCGGTCGACATCTCACTCGTGGGCGATGGACAACTGAAGGGCATCAGTGCTGCCGGTACGGGTGAGAAGAAGGATCCGAAGTACGTCGCGCTTCAGGTCGTCATAGACAAGATGAACGACCTCTTCGGCGCCGAAACGTTCGCTGTCTCCCAGATCAGGGAGTTCGTACAGGGCCTCGTGCAGCGACTGCTCGCCAACCCGAACCTGGTCCAGCAAACCAAGGTGAACTCTAAGAAGCAGTTCCTGGAGTCACAGGACTTCCAAGCCGCCGTCACGGAGGCAGTCGCCGACAACCAGGACGCCCACAACACGATGGCTGACTACTTCTTCACCGACGGGCCGGCAATTAACGCGATCATTGTCGCTCTCGCGGATGCATTCTACGAAGCGGCAGTCGATCAGCAGGTGGACTCAACCTGAGTAGACGCCGAGGTCAGACGTCCTTGCTCTGTACGGGGTCCCCGCACAGTTTCGACCAGTCGTCGCGGTCCTACGAGGACGGGTGCCGGGGAGCGGAGCGCCATCGGCGACGAGGCTGTAGATGGCGTACTTGTTGGCGTTTGGAGAGACCTACGGCTTCTCCGGGAAGGATGGCAGTCGGGCTGTCACCCACGGGTAGGACGGCCATTCGTTGAGCGCCCAGTTGGGTGTCGGGGGTGATGTCGGTCAGGAGCACCAGAAGTTCGATCTTCTGGGTGCTGACGACCGTGGTTGGAACGCTGATGAAGATCAAGAGGGGGTAGTCGCAGGTCAGCGATTCGGTGGGAGCTCTGCACTCCGTGGGTGCCGCGCTGCCTTGGGCCTTCTCGTGCCTCTTCGCAGCTCCCGTGCTGCGTCCATCTGCGGCGCTCCAACGTCCGGCAACCGAACCACCCGGCACACGTTCTTAATTAACAGGCATGATGGCCGTTGCGGAAACAATTCTTGACCCGCTCGACGTTGTTGATCCCCTACGCGAAACGGGGGTGATCGACTTGAAACTGTTCCGCACGGACACGACGAATAGCGGCATGACTGAGGTCATGCCGCGTCTTGCTGAGGTCGAGGCCGATGTGCAGGGTCTCGTCGAGGAGCACATGGAGACGCTGCTGGGCGTCCGGTTCCTGGCGAGCGAGTACAGCACCGGGCCGGTGCACGGGGGCAGGATCGACTCGCTCGGGCTGGACGAGAACGGATCGCCCGTCATCGTGGAGTACAAGCGCGGCATGGACGCCGGTGTGATCAACCAGGGTCTGTTCTACTTGGCCTGGCTGATGGACCACCGGGCCGAGTTCGATCACCTGGTCCGTGACCGGCTCGGGGTGACGGCCGCGTCCCAGGTCCTGTGGAGCGGCCCGCGCCTGATCTGTATCGCGGGCGACTTCACTCGCTACGACGTGCACGCCGTGCGCGAGCACCGGCGCTCGATCGACTTGGTTCGGTACCGGCTCTTCGGCAGCGACCTGCTCGGACTTGAGACCGTGGCCTCGGTGAGCGGCGGCATGCAGATGGCTCGCCGGGCACGGCGCCAGTCAGTTGCCCAGGCAGCGGCCGACGTTCACGGCGCAGAGATGACGGAGTTGGCGGGCGCGGTCGACGCGGTACTGCTCGGGCTCGGGGACGGCGTGAACCGCGTGGAGCGTAAGACCTACCGGGCGTATCAGCGGCTGCGGAACTTTGCCTGCCTGTGCCCTCCGCAGCGGAGCAAGCTGCTGGTCTACCTGAAGGTCAACCCTAGGGACGTCGACCCCGTTCCGGGCTTTACCCGGGACGTGTCCGGTCTCGGTCACCACGGGACGGGTGACCTGGAGGTCCAGCTCCGTACGCTGAGGGACGTGGAGCGGGCGCAGGAGCTGTTCCGGGCAAGCTACGCGGCGGCGTGAACGTATATCGCTGCACGTCACCTGGCGGGGTGCGCTGCGAGTCGTGACTGCGGTCGTGGGCGCTTCCTTTCGAAGCCCGGGCAGGGGTGGCAGTGGACAATCTATGGTCCGTGGGATTGCCGGTTTGGCCAACCGGCGATCCCGCTCTATGTTGCCCCGCTCGTGCGGGCCGATGGTCAGCGTGAACGGCTGGCGGGATGGTCGGCGGCGATCGTCGGGGCCTTGGCGGTGATTCGGGTCCGGGGCTTGCCAGGTGGCTGGACCCGGGGCGTGCCGGTCTCTCGGGCGAGGGCTTCGGAGAGGCTCGCCAGCAGCGAACTCGGGGTGTGTGGGGATGCGGTGATGGCCCAGGTGGGGCGGTCCGGACCGGTGCCGGCCCAGATGGTCCATGTGGCTGGGTTCTGGGGGTGCTGCGCGGTCAGTGGGTCGAACTCCACGCCTGCCTCCCCGTCGGGGGACGTCCAGCAGATCCCGTGCCCGCTCAAGGTGTGCTTCCACCCGGCCTCTGTGAGCGGCTGAGTGGCTGCGGTGGCCGTCTTCTCGTCCACCGGGGCGCCGATGACCGTGTCCCATCCATCGCCGTCGGCGAGGTGGATCAGGAGATCCTGTAGCACTGGGGCGGGGGTGGTGCTGGTCGCGGTGAGGACCCACAGGCGGTCGGAGACGGGTGTCTCGTAGGCGGCCACCGTCCAGGCGGTCTCGTGGGCGGTGGGTTCGTGGACGCGTTCGATGCGCAGGGTCTGCGATTCGTGGATGGCGTGGGTCGTGTCATCCGACCAGGTCCGCCATTTCTCGAAGTCGCTGTGCGTGTCGAGGAAGGTGTCGAGGAGCGCGTCGTGGTCGCCGGCGTCGGCCAGGTAGACGGGGACGGATTCCGGCTCCGGGAGGGAGGGCTGTGGCTTGGCCGTGGTGACGTCGAAGACGGAGCGTGCCGCGTTGGCGTCGCTTTCGGTGTCGGTCAGGGGAGCCGGACCTGGGCGCATCTCGGCCGCGTGGACACCTTCGAAGGCCACAAGTGCTTGCGCGGGTGAGTCGAAGGTGTCGGCGACCTGACGCAGGTGGTCCTCACCGTGGAGGTAGACGGACTTGCCGCCCCGGTGGAGGTACGTGCCGACCGCGACAGTGGTGTGGCCGTCGTGGGCGTGGGCGTGGATGAGGAGGTGGCCGTGGCGGATGTCGTCGTGGATCTTCTGCGCCTGGTCAGAGATCTCGCGGATTTCGCTGCGGGTGCACCACGGCATCGGGTAGTTCGCCCAGGTCCACTCCTCGTCGATGGCCTCCTGTAGTCGAGGGGTGATCTCGACGGTAATGCCCTGGGCGGTAAGTCGCCTTGCTGCGTCGTCGGCCCAGTAGGGCTCCTCGTGATCGATGCGGGCCAAGACCAGGACGTTGGTGGCGGCGACGCTCCAGTCGGCAGCCTCCAGAGCCACGAGGGCGTTGTGCGCCTGTGTTCCGGTCACGATGGCCTGGACGGCGCTCGGGTGGGTGGGGTGGGTGTCGAGGCGGACGTGGGCGTCGATGGCGGGAGTCACGTGGGGGTCTCATCTGTTCTGCCGGTGGCCGGGCCTTCCGGTCCGGCGGCCACCGGGATGTTCGGGACTATCAGGTTGCCCGTGTGGGTCGGGCGGCGTGCGCGACCGTGGTGGTCGGCGGCCCGGCGCGAGTGGTGGGCGGCGCGGGCCGCCGCTGTGGCGGGGTGGCTCCGGTGGCGTGCTGCCAGCGGGTGCGGACGGCGGAGATGTCGGCGAGGGCGCGGCGTGCGCCGGCGACGAGCTGGAACGGGGTGTTCGCCAGGTCGCCGGTGTACGCCTTTATGCGCTGGGCGGTGTGCTCTGCTGTGGCCAGGAGGGAGCGCTGCAGGGCACGCTCACCCCAGTGCTCGACGGAGCCGGCGGGTTCGGCCAGCATGCGCAGGACCTCGCCCGGTTCGCCTCCTTCGTCCAGCAGGCCGCGCTGCTGGGCCTCCCACAAGACCGTGACGGGGTCGACGGGCTCGTTGCGGCGGGCCAGGGCCGTCAGGCACTGCCACAGGCCGGCGTGCAGCGGCAGGGCGAGGTCGTCGGGGAGCAGCCACCGGACGGAGTCGATGTCGCAGGGGTAGGCCGTGGCGGTGGCGAGAAGGATCTGCTCCTCCTCGACGACCTCTGCGGGGTTGGGTGCGGCGGGCGGCGGCGGGGCCGTGGTGCGGGGCAGCACGCCTGCGCGGGGCGGGAAGCCGTGGGCGATGTCGTCCACGACCGTGGCGAGCGCATCAGCCTCGGTGAGCACTGCCTGGACGGGGTGCGGGAGGGAGACGTCGTGGACGGTATCGATGAGTCGTTCGGCGGCCGTCTGCAGGCGGCGGCGCGCGTGCTCCGCCTCGACCATCCGGGCATAAGCGGCGGCGTGGCTGGGCCAGGGGCAGACCTGGACGAGGGTGTGCAGGTAGGAGGCGGTCAGCCCGCGAGCCTGCTCCCGGGCCGCGGCGAGTACGCGGTCGAGCCACCGCGTGTTCTTCGCGTGCTCGGCGGGGTCGGGCCGCGGCAGGGTGGCGATCGCGCCGTAGAGGGCGGCGTGCGCGGCCGTGGAGAAGGAGTCGGCGGCGATACCGCTCACGTCGTCCATTCGGTGCGGGTCGAGGAGGAGGGCGCCGAGGAGGGCCTGCTCGACGTAGAACACCGGCTGGGGAGGTGTAATCGCGTCGGGGTCGTCTTCGTCGGGTTCGGGGGGCATCAGGCGGCGAGGGTGAAGTCGTCGGGGTCGAGGCCGAGGCCGAGGTGCGGGGCGAGGAGGTGGCCGGCAAGCAACGGGGGCACCGCGTTGCCGATCTGGGAGAACTGCTGGCCCTTGTTGCCGGCCCAGGGGTAGTCGGCCGGGAAGGTCTGCAGGAGGCTGGCCTCGCGGGCGGTGATCCGGATCGGCATCGGCTCCGGAACGGCCGACGCGTCGGCGTCCTTGGCCGAAGGTGCGGTGGGTACGGCGACCCAGGTGCACTCATTCGCACGGTGCCCGAAGAACAGCGTGCTGGCCGGCTCGGACACGGGACGGACGGTGGCGTTGGCCTGGTTGTTGCTGCGCAGCGACCACGACCAGCGGTGGGCCTCGGCGGGGAACGTCGCTGCCGCAGCGTCGGCGGCACGGTTCTCGCGGGTGCCGTCCTGGGCTGCCCGCCCCGCGGCTTCGCGGCGGGACTGCAGGACCACCCCGCCCGGCCGGGGCGTCCAGGTGCCGCGCGCCCGGGCGTCGGACAGCGTCTTGCGGGAGCCCGACGGGAACGGCTCGGGTCCGCCGCCGGGCCCGCCACCCGCGCAGACGGTGGGGACGGGGCGGTCGGTCGCTCCCCATCCCAGGGCTTCGGCCATGCTGACCCAGCGGGCGCGGCCGGGACCGAACAGCGACTCGGGCTCGGCGAGTTGGGAGTGCGTGGGCGTGGGCGGCTGCGCCGTCCTGATACGGGAGGCCAGGAGGATCGCTCGCTTCCGGGTCTGCGGGACGCCGTAGTCGGCCGCGTTGAGGATCCCGTACCAGACGGAGAACCCCCACCCGCGCAGGACGGCCGCGTACTGCGCCCACAGGGGCAGGACGTCCGGCACTTCCTCCATGGCGACCCAGTCGGGCTCGCCGGCCGCGTTCAGTGCGTAGAGGTAGCGCATCGGCTCGGCGGCGAGCAGGGAGCGCTCGTCACGACAGGCTGCCAGGAGACGTCCGCGGGTGTCGCGCCCGGCGGCCAGGTCCTCGACCGCCGCGTGCACCAGCGGCTGGTCGAGCAGGCCCAGGCGCTTGCCGGCCATGCTCCACGCCTGACACGGCGGCGAGGCGATCACACCGCGGGTACGGCCGACGAGCGGCCAGGTCGGATACATCGCCACATCGGTCCGGATGGTCAACTGTCCCGCAGCGGCGCGGGTTTGGCACGCCCACTGGTCCCATTCCAGCCCGACGTCACGCACGCCGAGGAGCTGTAGTGCCCTGCTCCAGCCGCCCGGCCCCGCGAAGAGGTCGAGGATCACGTGGCCAGCCCGAAGTCGTCCTGCGTCAGCGCGTCGGCGTCGCCGCGGCATGCCCAGGGAGAGCAGCCGTCCTCGGCACCGTGCTCCAGAACGTCGGACTCGTCCGCGCTCAGCCGCAGGGCAGTCCGTTCGGCGGCGGTGACGTGGTCAATCGGCGCCTGGCTCAGCGGCACGCGGGAGCGGTGCAGGAACGCCTCACCGAGCAGTGGGTTGCCCGACGCATTTGCACGAGCATTGCCCTGCCGGATGGCCGCGTCGAATTCGACCACGTCCGCCCACTCGGACGGAGAGGTGTCCCGGATATGCCTCCACTGCGCATTCCCGTGGAACGGGCACCCCAGGCAACTCGACTTCGGCGTATCGGCGAGACCGAGCGAGGCCAGGTAGCGCACGCAGTCGGCCCTGCTCCAGGACCTGTCCAGAAGGGGGTGCCGGTTGCGCATGTACTTAACGTCCGCGTCCTTCGCGCGGTGGAATTCATCGGTCGAGATTCCCACCCGCTGCTCGACGAAAACCCCCTTGGGGATGCGTGTGGGGTAGGGGTAGCCGGGCAGTTCGCGCACTTTGTGCTTGATCGGTTTCATCTTGTATTCTCCGGTGCACTGCCGCCGCGTCATCCCAGGCCGACCGTCCTGGTTGAGAATGTGGAGCGTCATGGACGCGAACCGGTGATCCGGGTTCAGTGCGTCGTGGCGGATATTCCCGGCCGATACCCGGAGTACAGGTATTCCCGCCGGTTCGGCTATCTCCTCTTCCAGGCGGTCAAGGTGGGCGTATACCGCCTTTGGCTCCCATCCGGTGTCGGCGAAAATCGCGTAGTCGACCTTGGGGAGAATTCCCTCGGCTGACAGGGCGAGGAGGGTGCTGGATTGAACTCCCGCGCCGAGAGAGAGCGCGCGGAATCGGGGCTGATCTGAAATGGTTCGTCCTGGGTGTAGGGAAACGGGAGGGCTGGTGCCCGACATCGCACGTCGCGCCAGTGGCCGGGGGATCCGGCCGGTGGCGGGTTATGGAGTGGCACCGGCCCGTGCGATCTGGCCGGGTTGGCGGGCTTCGGCGCGGCGCGCATCGAGTCCGGCGGGAGTGAACACGTCGAGGCCGCAGCGGACTGGGCGAGGTCGCGGAGGAGGGCGATGTCGCTGGGCGTGGTCGCGATCGCGGCGGGCGGAGCCGGGAGGGGCGGCAGCGGGCCCGCGGGGACGGACGGGAAGCCCGGGATCTAGCGGCAAGGCAAGAGGCGAGGGGCACGGTCAACGGGGCGATGCGCGTGGGGCGTTGGGGCTCGGGCTGATGGCCGGCCGGGCGCTGGTCGGGGCTGGCCCAGTCGCAGGCCGCGCGGAGGCCGGTGCCTGTTGTGTGACGGCGAGGTCGCGGGTGATACCGCTGGCGACCTAGTGGCAACCGGTCGCGCTCAGGTCGAGCTGGTGCGCGGCGTCCGCCAGGTGGCCGCTCATCCGCGGGATGGCTTCAGCGTGCCGAGCGGTACGCACCGCGGCGTCGTCTGCCGGGTAGCCGGGGGGCGGTGCCCCGTCGTAGGGATTGGCGGACAGCGCGCTGGCGAGGTCGTTGCCGGCGAGGGAGGCGGCGAGGACGACCGAGGCCAGGCATTCCAGGCTGGCGCGGCTGCCGGGAACACTGGTGTACGCGCTGGAATTAAGCGCGCGCAGGCGGACGAGGGCGGTGGCCGTGAGGTCCTGTGCCTTGAGCAGGAGCGGGCTGATCTGCTGCAGCGCGTCGGCGCCCGGGGTGTAGGAGACGTCACGGACGCGTACGTGAAGGGCTTCGAAGTCGCGCGCCAGGGCACGGATTTGCTCAGCGTGTTCTGCGGGGCTGTGCGAGGTCATGGGCTGGTGTGGCTCCGGTAAGTCAGTCAACGGCTGCGTGTGGCCGTCTTCGCAGGGGTGGGTGCCAGTGCGGGTGTCGTGCCGGGCGTCTTGCGGGCGGGAGGGCTGCTGATGGCGGTGGCCAGGGCGGTGGTGCCGGCAGGGGTGAGTCGGACTCGGTCTTGGAGCGGCCCGCCGACGTAGGCGGAGGGCGCGGATTGCGGAACGCGTTCCGTGAGCCCTTTCGCCTCCAGCGCCCGCAGCGTGCCGATGAGTACGCGCTCGTCGCGGTAGTGGACGTACTGCCGTCCCAGGGAGCTGGTGGCCACGACGTTTCCGCAGGCGATTTCCCACAGGGCGGTGTGGTGTGCGGCGGTCAGGGGTTGGCCCGGACCGTCGCATGCAGTCCACCGGCGGCGTCGGATCTCGTGGGTGAGGGTGTCCGTGCAGCCCATCGCCGTTTCAGGTGCCAAGGCGGTCAGAGTGCGCGCCACGGGGAGCTGCTGATCGGCGGAGGCGGCGCTGAGGAAGGCGAGCTGTCGGAGGCGGACCACTGCGTCCGACAGGTCGTGACTGTGGAAGAGGCGTTCGTCGGTGACCGCTTTGAGGGCAGTGCGGTCGCGGCGGCGAGTTGCTGGGCCGAGGCGACGTGGGCGCCTCGCTCGGACGGCGGCGCCCCGGCCCTCAGGAGCCGGTCGAGCATGTCGTTGTGCTGAACGTACTGGTCGGCGAGTAGCAGCAGCCTTTCGACCGGAGTCGGCGGGGCCGCGACGTCGAACAGGAGACCCTCATCGAGCGGTGTCATCATGGTCACCGCCGAACCGTCAGGGCGTGGCGTGGCATGGCGTGGAGCCGGGACGGGCGCGCTCGCGACAGCGGCGGGCTGCTGCACTTCCAGTGCTGTTCGGGCAGCGGCCAGGGGCTGGCCAGCGCCGTCGAGGTGGATCCGCAGGCTGCTGTGGTGGTCAAGTGCGTCGTCCGTCAACGCCGAAGAGGGTGGCGCGGTGATACCCGTTCTCGATCTGCAAGGCAAGAGGCTTACCTTTGCGCCCGATCACCTGGCCATCAGCGGCGATCACGTAACGTGGATATTCGGATAACACAGCACATCGAGTGCTCACTCTTCGGTTTCATCCGTTCTCATTGAGTAGCGAAATTCTTCCTTCTGCAGACGGTCCGCACGGTGTTGTTTGTGTGATCCCTCGCGCCTGTGCATACGCGTCGGATACCTATGCATCCCGTAGCGCGGGGGAGTTGGGACGAGAACAACCGATCCGGGGAGGGTGGGCGAGGTCCGGTTGTTCCCGCCGTCTGTGGGGCCACGCTCCGCTACCTTGAGCTGAGGGGGTGGGGCCATGTCTCGGATGGAACGGTGGGTTGAGGGCGTCGGCATCGCTGTGCTCGGCACTCTGGCCACGACTGCTGTGTTGGCTATCCCTTTCGGCTGGCTGCGCCATCTCAGCGGCCACCAGTGGGTTGAGCTGATCATGTGCGTAGCAGGTGGAGCGGTGCTGCTGCTGGGCATCGTGGGTGGCATTGCTCTGTGGCTGGACGACCGAAGGCAGTGGGCCCACCGGCACGACAACGACTAGGCAGCAAACTCGGGGCCAGTGCTCTCCTCCACCTCTGGCCTGAGCGCCTTGCGTGCCTTGAACGACGCGAGCATCCCAGCGACTTCGAGGTCAAGCTGTGTGGTGTCAGTGTGCTGCACCTCAAGCTGAGCTGGCGCGTATGCGCCCATCAACTTGGCGCGCTCTGAGAGGAGTCGAGAGATGCGATGCTCGACCTTGAGTTGTTACTCCTCGTCCACCAATGGCTCAATCCGGCCCGGGGTGGGTGGTTGGCGAGCAGGTGCCAGCCCGCGCCGCGCAGGGAAGCACCGCTTCCGCCTGCCGTGGTGAAGGTGATCAGGCGCCGGTATCCGAGGGCTTCGCCGCGCGCCATGATGCCTCGTAGCGCAGCGAGTTGGCGTTGCGGATGCCGTCGGCAGCGGTCCGGGTGACTTCGAGGGTGGTGCCGTAGTCGAGGTGGCGGGCCATCGGCCGGCCCACGATGGCGACGGCGCGTAAGATGCCGTTCTCGTCGGCGGCGCTGACGGCGAAGATTTGCCCGGCGGGCGGCGGGCGGTGGTGGTGCCAGGTCCGCACGAGCTCCTTCGCCTGGCGTGAGCGGACCGGCACCAGATGCAGCGGGGTGGTGCTCACACGGCCTTCCCGAAGTCGGCCTGCGTTGGCGTGTGCTTGGCGACGGCGCGGGCGGTGATCGCCTGCGATGCGCGGGCGGACGCCGCGGACAGTTCCTCCGCGCTGGACTCCCGGTACCACGGCCGAAGGTCGAGCATGGCGGCGCGCATGCCGGTGGCGAAGCAGAGCGCGGTCCCCTTGGGGAGGGCGCGGATCGCGTCGGCGGGCAGGATCCTTTCCTGCCGCATCGACACCGACGTGCTCTTGCCGGATTCCGAGTGCGACGTGGACGTGGTCTCTACGTCGTGGTCACCGATCAGGCGGGACAGCTTGTCGGCGAAGTCGGGGTCGTCGATGCCGCTGCCGATGACCTTGACGGTGGAAGCGCTCCACATGGCGTCCATGCCTGCGTCTCCCCACACCTTCTGGCCCTGGCGGTAGGACTGGAGGATGGTGATCGGGATGATTCCGCGGCTGCCGAGGTGGGAGTACAGATCGGGCAGGTCGCTGATCTTGCACACGTTGGCGGCCTCGTCGAGGATCGCCAGCATCGGCGGGTCGAGCCGCCCGCCGGCGCGTTCGGCCTGGGCGGTGGCGGCCCGCATTACCGAGTCCGCGCACGCGGCGATCAGCGCCGAGGCTCCGCCTCCGCCGTCCTTGCTGAGCAGGAACAGCGTGTCCGTGGAGGTGACGAAGTCGGCGGGCCGGAATTCCGGGATGTCCTTCTGCGGGGTCACCCATGCGGAGATCTCCGCGTTCAGCAGCGCGGCGGCGTACTGCCGGGCGGTCTCGTAGATGCCGTCCCGGGTCTCGGGCGGCCCCTCCACGGTGCCCTTGAGCTGAGCGGCGACGGCGGCGAAGCTGTGGTCGCGCAGGATGTCGAGCGGTGTGCGGTCGGCGGGGAAGGCGAGCCACTGCATGATGTCGGTGATCGGGCGCTCGTCGAGCGCTGCGGCCAGCAGCAGTTGGGACAGGACGTTGCTGCCGGCCTTCGACCAGAAGTCGCCCTGCTGGGAGGCGTCCACCGAGGCGGCGAGGAAGTGTCCGGCGAGCCGGTTCGCCCCGTCCAGGGTTTTCGCGGACGCGAGGGGGTTCCACCACATCTCGCGTGCGGCGTGCGCGATCTGCTGCGGGTCCATGGTCCACACCGTCCCCGCCCGGGCCCTTGCCTCGTAGACGGTGGTGAAGGCGTCGCCGGCGGCCTTGTTCGACGTCAGCAGGACCGGGCCGGGTGCGCCGAGCATGGAGG
Organism: Streptomyces sp. NPDC051976; assembly: GCF_040680795.1. Lineage (NCBI taxonomy): Bacteria > Bacillati > Actinomycetota > Actinomycetes > Kitasatosporales > Streptomycetaceae > Streptomyces > Streptomyces sp. NPDC051976. The sequence goes on along the minus strand of NZ_JBFAXL010000007.1, from coordinate 241,927 downwards.
GGATGGCGAGCGAGGTGGTCTTGCCGGAGCGGGGTGCCATGATCGCGACGGCGACGTCCTCGAACCCCATGCGTACTTCGTGGCGGCTGCCCTGCAGGTTGCCGAGAAGGATGCCGGTGTCCTTCGCGTCGATGTGCTTGGTGTCCTTCAGGCTGGGGCGCAGGGAGCGGGCTTTGTCGGTGATCGCCTTGGCCATCAGCGGCTCGATGTCCCGGGCCTTGGCCATGCCGGTGATCTTCTTCTTCCGGTCGCCGTTTAGGTGCTTGTGCCGGGCCCAGAGGGCGCCCGCCGCCGCCCCGAGGGCGAGGAACAGGACAACGGGGACGATGCGGGCGCCGATCAGCAGGGACGTGGCTCCTGCGGTGGGCCAGACCTGCCCGGGGTGGAGCAGGGCCTTGGTCGGCTGGTAGGGGGCCCAGTGGGTGCCGGTGAGGTAGGCGGTGATGTTGCCAGACAGCCAGGCCAGGTTGGCCATGGGGATGACGACGGCGAGCATGCCGAGCAGGAGGCGCAGGACGAGTTCGTATCCGTCGGTGTCGCTGCGGGAGGAGGAGGGGGGCAAGGGCTATGTGCTTCCGGGCGGGGAGGTGAGGGCCAGCGGCTGCGGCTGTGGGTGGGCGGCGCGTGTGGTCACTTGCGTGTCGCGGTTCGCTGGGCGGATGCGAGGGCCGGTGTGGGGACCGGCTGTGAGGGGGCGGCCTTGCGGGTTGCGGTGTTGATTTCTCGGAGCGCTTTGCCGTGGGTGGCCCAGTCGTCGAGGTAGCTCCACGATTCGGCGTGGTGTTCGGCGAGGGCGTCGTCGAAGTCGGCGGTGCCGGGCTCGGCGGTGGCGGGGAGGGCGTCGCGGGTGAGCAGCCATTGCTCGTGTAGTTCGTCGAGCCGGTCGAGGGCTGTGTGCAGGACGCCGAGTTGGTAGGCCCAGCGGCTCTGGACGGTGTTCTCCGGCAGCCGGGTGAGCTGTGCCTGGGCCGTGGCCAGCAGGTGCCGGGCGCCGTAGCGGAGGGTCTCGAACGCTTGGGCAGTGTCGGCGTCGCGCTGGCTCTTGCGCAGGCCGTAGGTGTGGTCGTCGTGGGGCCAGCCGTCGAGGTCGGTGTGCTCGTCGGAGTAGGCGTCCCAGGCGTCGAGGATCTTCTGGCTGTCCCGCACGTAGTGATCGAGGTGGCGCAGGAAGCTGCGGTGTGCGCGGTGGTGTCGGGAGATGGGAGGGATCCTGTCGTTCAGCGGCGAGCGGCCCGCTGCGCGGTGCTGGCGTGGGCCGGGGCGGTCACGGGGTTCTTCGGCTGGGGCGTGCGGAGCGGGCTTGGGCGCGCATTGCTCGCGGTCAGCGGCGGGTGCGTGCGCGGCCGGCCGGGGTGTAGGGGCGGGCGTTGGCGCGGGGCCGGGCGCTTTGGGCGCTGTTGCGTGCCCAGGCGGCGGCGCGGGCGGCCGTGATGCGGGCCTGCTGCCATGCCCTGAGCTGAGAGGGCATCACGGACACCGACCAGGTACGGATCCGGGCGCTGGCTGGGACGCGTCCGCGTGGGCGCATCACGGGGTCCGGGCTGGCGAGTTCGGCGGAGAAGGCTTGCACCAGGTGGATCGGGGTGGTCGGCGTGAAACTGGCTGTCCAACCGTTGCCGTTGTCCTGCGCTCCGGTCCACCACATCGCAGCCCCGTCAGGACTGTGCCGGTACTGCATCCACGCGGTGCCGTCGGGGCTCGTCGCCAGGCAGTCTGGGCCCTCGAAGCGCGTGTGCCAGTTCTGCTCCTGCAGCGGGGCCCAGACGTTGGGGGCGTGGGCGGTCCGGGGGCGGGTGAGAGCGTCGGTCAGACCGGCGACGATCTCCACCGGCGTTTGCCGGCCCAGATGCGCCGACCACTCGCTGATCGCCCCGCCTGCCCGGCTGTGAATGGTCCATCCGCCGGGCAGGGCGTAGGGGTCGTAGGCGATGCGGACGGTGCGGTCCGGGCTCTCCATGTGCAGGGGGCCGCCCGCCTTGGACTTGTCCCGCCAGCCGGAGGCGCGCAGGAACTCCGAGACGTGCCGGACGTCACCGCCGCCGGCCAGGGCGCGCGGCTGGACGAGGTAGTGCTGCTCGGCCTGCTCGCCGGGCCCCCAGCCCTGCCACTGCGTCTTCTTCACCGGCGGCGCCGTATCACGAGCGGTGCGGGTGCCGGGGGCTCTACCGCCGTAGCGGCGGGCTGGGCTCCGACGCGTTGGAGGGCGTCTTTGTGTTCGTCCAGGTCGAGGGTGATGTCGCCGAGTTCGTTGCAGGCGCGGCCCAGGGCGAGCCACACCTCCGCCGGGAGCACGCCGCGCTCTGCCTGGTCCTTGGCGAACACGCTGCCGGTGGCGAGGAGATGGGTGACGGCTCCGAGGACTCCGGTGTCGGGGTCGAGCACGCGGGCGATGACCTGTGCGGCCTGCGGCGGGGGAAGCTGAGAGACGTGGTCGGAGAGCTGGCCGAGCTGGCGGGTGATCTCGTCGGCCAGCCTCACCGGGTAGGGGGCGGGGTGGGACATGCTCCTCCGGGTCGGTGGACGGTCAGGGGCGGTGGCGCTGTCCGACGGGCTGTGTCTCGGGCAGGACGGCCTCCGGGAGGGCACCGGCCGGCGGGGAGATGCGGTCGGGGCCGGTCGGAATGGCGGCGTGCAGGTAGCGGCGGAAGAGGGCCGTGGCGAGTCGGGGTTTGAGCCGGTTGCTGATCGGTGGGGGTATGCGGGTTGCTACGGGTTTCTCCGGGTTTCGGGTGGTGAGGCGGGTGGCCCTGGCGCGGTGCCAGGGCCACGCGGGTGCCTATGGCGTGCGGCGGGCCGGGGACGGAGGTGAGGGGGAACTGGACGGTGCCGGTTGCCGCGCGGCAGGGCGGCGCGCTCGGCTGCGCAGGTCCTGCACGGCCTGCTGGTAGGCGAGTTCATCGAAGACGTCAGGCGTGCAGTTGACCTCGTAGCCGGCCACCAGCAGCGTGGGGATGGCGTGGGTTGCCGGCCGCCTCTGCTCTTCGGCGTCGAGGTGCTCGGGCACGGTGTGCCAGATGTAGAGCGGCGCGTCCGCGGGGTAGGAGTGGCGCTCCAGGCCGAGGCGTTCCAGCAGGTCGTGGAGCTGGCCGGGGGCACCGGTCGGGGTGTCGGCGTGGATGGTCGTCGTCAGGGCCTTGATATAGATCTCGACGTCCGTGCCGTACTCGTCGGCCAGATTGGCCATGTGGTTGTCTCCCGGTTCAACGGCGGAGTGAGGGTGACGCACTCCAGCGCCCAGGAATCGTGCTCCGTCTGCTTCACCGAGACCGGGTGGCGGGAGTACGGGGACCGGCCGGGACGGGCGGCACGGTGCCAGGCGCGTTCCGGCCTGCGGGATGCTGCAGAGCGGTGCCGATGCCGAGCGTGTCGAGGCGCGGGCCGATCGCGCGCAGGGCGCGGGCCTGGGCCTGGGTCTCGTCACCACGAAGGTGGTAGATGCCGCTGCCCGGGTCCTGGACGAAGCCGTGGGAGGTGAGGACCGCGCTGGGGCGGTCGTCGGCGGGGGCGGTGGCGATGCTGCCGTCCGGCTGCCAGGTCAGGACCACCCGGTCCGGCTGGGAGGGCTGGATGCCGCCCAGGGCGTTGTGGCGGACCTGGGCGAGGGCGCTGTCGTAGCGGGCGAGCAGGTCGCTGGCGACTTGCTCGGCGCCAAGGAACGGGTCGTCCGCCAGGGCGATGCCGTTGGGCTCGGGGACGGCGCGGTACGCCTCGTCGGGCAGGGCCGGCGGGGCGATGGCGGCGATGAGGTAGCCGTCGCGTTCGTCGTGCCGGTCCACAAGGACCAGTTGGGCGCCGTCGGGGCGGCTGAGGACGGCGGCCTGCTGGAGGGGGTGTTCGGCGAGGGAGGCGGCGACCAGGTCCAGGTCCCAGATGCGGTTGACGAGTTCGGTGAGGTCGTCCTTGGCGTCCGGCGGGAGGTGTGTGCTGGTCCAGGTGTCGGGGAGTTCGCCGGCGAGGACGTCGGCGTACGAGGCGAGGTGCCCGGAGGTGTCGTGGTCGTGCATGGTGTCCTTGGGTGAGGTGAGTCAGCGGCGCAGTACGGCCGCGACCGGTGGTGGCGGGGCCGGGGGCGTGCGCGGCGGTGGCGGGCAGGCGCACACGGCGGAGCGCTCGCCTTCGGTGGCAGGGACCTGTCCGGTGCAGGGGCTCCGACCGGGATGAGGAGCGTGCCGGTCGGCGAGAGCGTTGCGAGTGGCCGAGAGTTCGCTCAAGACCGAGCGAACGCGCCATTCCTCCAGGTAGCGCAGGCACCGAGCGACGTGGTGATCGGCGGCTCCTTCGAGCCCTTCGTGGAACTCGGCGGTGGCAATGAGGACTTCGCGCAGGGCGACGAGGATGCCGTCGTGGGCGGCGGTCAGCTCGGTCAGCGCATCGGCCACCTCGTCGGTGGTGGTGGCCTCGCGAATGCGCTGGGCGAGATGGGCGACGGAAGAGCCCAGCGGCAGGTAACTGGCCGGACTGGCGTCGGTGTCGAAGTCCTCGTCACAGTCGACGTGGTACCCGGCTGCCCGCAGGCGGCCGACGGCGTCTGCGGCGAGACGGGACTCGTCGTCCTCGGCCAGGCCGGTGGGGACACGGTGGTACCTCTCGTGGACGCGGGCGACGGCGACGAAACCCGCGCGCTGGAGGACGCTGTGTGCCTCGCAGTCGCCGCCACGGGCGAGGAGTTCGCCGGAGTGCGGGTCACGGCGGATGTCCAGGAAGCGGTCGGTACGGGGCAAGGAGACCACTCCTACGGCGATCGGTGGGCGTTGTACCGGACGGCAGGCGGCACCGGGACGGCACGAGTTTGGGCCAGGCGGGTTGCGGTGGTGTCCAGGTCCTGCTGGATGGCGTGGAGGCGGCGGGCGATCAGCTCCAGGCGGTGTGCCGCATCGGTGCTGGCGGCCCCCGGCTGGCGGGCGATCCGGTGCGAGGTGTGCTCGACGAGACCGCGCACCGCGGCCAGCGGACCGCTCTGTTCGTCGGCGAGCTGAGTGAGGAGGGTCGCGAGCTGGGCCGAAGCCGTGAGCGCCGTGCGGACGGCAGGCCGCGACGGGGCGCCGGATCGTACGGGAACGAGGTGGAGGTCCTCTTCGATCCGACGCGCCTCATCCGCCAGGCGCCGCCCGCTGTCGGCAGGCGGAGCGTGCCAGGCGCCGTCGAGGTGGATCAGGTTGGCGATCAGGTCGAGGCGCCCGGGCTGGGCCTGGACGGCGATCCACCGGCAGCCGCTCTCCTTACCGGGGATCTCGATGCCGGCGGCCCGCGCGAGCCGGTGTGCGACCTCGGCCCACTGCGGACCATGCAACTCCCGGTCGTCGGGGTGCAGGCGGACATCGAGGTGGAGGATCGCCCGCCGGTCGTCGTCGGGGCTGGCGGCGAACGGGTGCTCCAGAAGGGCTTCTTCGAGGTGCTCGGCCCACTGGACGGACGTCCAGGTCTTCTGCTCGTCGTCCAGGGTGAAGTGATCCAGGCCAGGCCAGTGGGCGACGATCGTGTGCGCCGTCAGACCCTCGTGCTGTGAGACCGGACGGCCCAGCGCTTCTTCGAGCGGGTCGTGCGGCGTGTGGGTCCGCTCGTGCAGGCGGGGGATCACCGGCCGCCCCGGATGTCGGCGATGTGCACGAGCTGGCCCAGGGCGGTCGTGGTGTACCAGCCGCAGTCGATCAGCTCGTCGCGGCCAGCGAACCGCGCGAGGAGGGTGTCCTCCATGGCCCGCAGGTGGACCAGGCAGTCCGGGCAGCGGCGTGAGAGGTGCACGAGGTAGCGGGGGTGGGCGGTGACGTAGGACTGGGCGCCGCCGGTCGCATCCCGCAGCCGCCACCCGTCCTCGTCGGTCGGGGTGTGCCAGGAGGGAGCGACGACGCGCATCGCGTCGCCCCAGAGTTCTCCGCCGGCAACCCCCTTCAGGACGACGACGGTGTCACCGGCCTGGAAGTGGGCGTGGGTGATGTCCCGGGTGGGAGTGAGCGGATCGGGGGTTGCGGGGGTGGGTTGATGGTCCCAGGACGGAGGGAGCACGTGGTTCCTTCCACGCGAGGGGTGACGGGGTGGGAGCATCAATGGTCCGGAGGAACGCCGTTTTGGCTAACCGGCGTTGTGCGGCTATGTTGCGCCGTCGTCAGCGGAACGGATTGTCCGTCGCGCGGTCCGTTTCACTGGCCGCGTCGAGGAGTTCGAGCAGGTCAGTGCCGTCGGCGTCGCGCTGGTCGATCCACCATCCGGCACGGGTGATGTCTCGGGCTTTCTCCTCCAGCTCCGCCCAGTCCGCCTCGTCCCACGTGCCCTCGACGACGAGCGCGGTGTGCGCGGCGATCATCAGCTGGTGGCGGGAGCGCTCGCCCCAGTCCAGGGCCTTGTGCGGGCCCTCCAGTTCCGGCATGTCGAACTGCTTCGCCCACGCGACGGCTGCCTCCTGCTCCTCGGCCCGCCGGGTCGCGAGCCACTCCTCCGTGGAGTCGGAGCCGGCGTCGCGCGCCGCCGTCCAGCAGTCGGTGCAGTCCTTCGACGCGAGCCAACGGGCAAAGCCCGCCCGCTTGTCGGCAGGACGATGGGACAGATCGTGATCCACGCTGTGGGAGCAGGCGTGCTCCACGGTCCAGTGCGTACGCACGGCCATAGTTCGATCTCCTCAAAAGGGGGTTGAAGGTGGGTGTTGCGCCCTGATCAGGGCGTCTTGTGCCGGTCTCGGAGCGGGCGGCGGTGCCGGCCGCGCGGCAGGTGTCCGGCGGGGCGGAGCTGCTGGCGCGCGGCGAGGAGGACGGCGAGGGCGAAGGCTGCACCGGCGGCGGGGAGCGCCGCGCTGGCGAGCGGCTGCCCGGCGAGGCGTCCGGCCAGGGCGATACCGGCGGACTGCCCGACGCCGATCGAGAGGATCAGCCACGCGTACGCCTCGCTGGTCCGGCCCGTCGGGGCGAGGGCCTCGGTGGTCACGTAGGCGCAGGTGACCACGACGGCCAGGAAAGCTCCGGGCACGGCCACCGCGGCGGTGGCCGCCAAGGGTGCCGACATGACCGCCAGCGGCAGCCACCCGGCGAGGAACGCGGCACTGGCGCTGATCAGCCGATCCGCGGCGAAGCACCGCCAGGTGCGGTGCCCGTAGACGAGGCCGCCCAGGAAGCTGCCGGTGGAGAACGCGGCGGGGATGATGCCCGAGAGCATGTCCTGCCCGTGGTGCTCGGCCATGCCGATCGCCCACACGTTCATGGCCCCGAGCGCGAAGCCGATTCCCGCGAGCGCGACGAACAAGAACACCAGGCCGGGGCCCGCCAACCGGGCGGCGGCACCCTTCACAGGGCCGTTTTCCGGTGCTGGTTGCCAGTGCCGCGACGGCGGAGCGAACGCGACCACGGTGGTGCCGGCGAGGCCGAGCACGGCGGTAGCGGCTAGTGCGACGGTGGGGCTGTACGCACAGGCGAGGGCGGCGACAAGTGGAGGGCCGGCGATGTACAGCAGGCCCTGCGTGCCGGTATCGAGGGCGAGGGCTGCGTGCCGAAGGCGGGGGTCGGGCAGCACCTTCGGCCACAGGGCCCGCAGCCCGGCCTCGAGAGAGGGGGTGGTCAGGCCAGCTGCGACGACGATGGCGGTGGCGAGGCCCGGTCCGCCGTACGGCCCGGCCAGCGCAAGAGACACCAGGAGGGCCGAGTTCAGGACGGCCGCCGGAAGATGGACGGCCGTCTGGCCGTAGCGGTCCATGAGGCGTCCCTTGACCGGCTGCACCACAGAGGAGGACAGCCCGTACAGGGCGCTGAGCAGTCCGCCGAAGGCGATGCTGCTGCCGCTCGTGGTGGCCCATAGGAGGATGGCGACGGGCGCCATGGCGTTGGGGAGGCGGCCGGTGAGGGTGCCGCCGAGGAGGCGGGCGACGTACGGGCTGCCCAGCACCGCGCCGTAGGTGATGCGCGGTGCCGGGGCCGGGAGTGCGGTCGGGGGCAACGGGAGCTTTCTCGGGGTCTAGCGGTGGCGGGCGGTCGTGCCGGCGCGGGGCGCCGCCGTGGGCGGTGTGGCGTCCACGGCCGGGCGCGGGCGGGCGCTCAGCACGGGGGTGCGGTGCGGAGGCAGGACGGCGACGGTCGCGCCGAGGTCCTCAGCTGCCTCTTCGACTTCACAGGTGAGGAGTTCGATCTGCCGGCTCAGCGCTGAGAGGCGGGCGGCTATCTGACGGCCCTGCACGGTCTCCAGTGCGCTGGCGAACTGGCCGCTGGTCTCCAGTAGTTCCTGCAGGCGGATCATGGGGCCTGCGTCGTAGCCGCGCTGGACGGCGCCGAGGAGAGCGTTCGATGCGTCACCGGCACTGTGGCCCTCGACAACGTCGCGGATGAGGTCCAGAAGGGACACCTCCGGCGCCGGAACCGGGCGGTTGAACCGGGAGACGTCCGCGCGCAGCACGCCGGGCGGGACCGGAGCGGGAAGTGCCTTCCCCGCCTCGTACTCATAGGCGTAGTGCCCGATCACCTGCCAGCCCGGTGCATCGGGGTCGCCGCGCAGCGCGACGACCGTGGAGTCGTCGTCCTCGACCAGGTAGGCGAGGGTGATCGGCTGCCCGTCGGCGGCGTACCACGACTCGGTCAGCTCCAGCTCGCCGCGCCGCCGCGCGGCCTGGGCCTTCTCGGTCCACAGCTGCTGTTCCTCGTCGGTCAGCGGAGCCTGGTGGTGCTGGCCGTCGCGCTGGTCGGCGAGGTTGCTGGCGATGAAGCCGTGGTCCGCCCAGGCGGTGAGGCGCGGCCACAAGGCCGCGTGCTGAGCGCGTTCGGCCTGAGAACCGGGGGCGGCCGGCCGGTCGAGCGTTCGGCGGATCTCGGAGGCGGAGGCGGCCAGGCCGTCCAGGACGGCACACCACCCGGGAAGGTGCCGGGCTGGGGGCAGCTCGTCGAGCGCGAGACGGGCGGCGTCCAGGAGAGCCTCGGCGTGCGGGGCGAGGTAGGTGGCGTACGCCTCCACTGCCGCCTCGTCGCGGTGGGCTCGTGCGGCTGCCGCGGCGCCCGCTTGGACGGTGCGCCCGTAGCGGTCGCGTGTCGTGTCGAGCACGGCCTGGGTCTCGCAGTCGATGACCGCCATCCGCAAGCGGAAGGTGCGTGCTGCGTTGGCCAGTTCGCGAGCTGCCGGCGCGGGGCTGTCGGGGACGGAGGCGTTCGCGGCTGTCATCGGGACCGCCCGCCGGTCGTGGCCTTCGGTCGGACGGTCGGAGGGTAAGCGGGCTGCGGCGGGATCGGCCGTGCCTCCGATGGGGAGATGGCGGGCGGTGCGCAGCGGTGCGCCGTACGGTCGGCGTGGGCCTGGGCGAGACGGCTGCGGCGCTCTTGGAGTCCGTTGGGCCGGGCGGGACGTGGCGGGTCGGCCGAGAAGGACGGGTCGCGGCTAATGTCGGCCTGCACGCTGGAGCCGTGGCGGCGCAGGCCGTCGTCGCACTCGCGACCGAAGTCGGCGTTCCCCGCAACACCCTCACCCAGCGCCACCTGTCCCTGGAGAACGAGTTCTACGCCGAGGTCAAGGAACAGGGTCAGTCCACGGACGTCGAGGTGAGGCTCGCAAGCAGGTCGTCAAACTCAAGGCCCTGCGGCAAATGGACCAAGCTGACGGCGCCGGATCCCGTCGTCCGACTTCTGCCCACTCGACCACAGCCACCCCGACGGGGGCAGCCTCCGTTCGACTCTCGCAGCTGAGATCATGCCGCCCGAGCCCCCGACTGCTCGGCCCGAAGCTCACGCTCAGCCAGACCCACGAGCCACGCGTGCTGCCGCGCATCGAACTCGATCTGGTCCCGGTATGTGCTCTGCGAACTCCACTGCTGATCATGGGACCTCCGGTGGTACACGACGTCGCTCAGCATGAGGCCGTCACTGCGACTGCAGACGCCGAGGGCGAATTTGTAATCCTCTCCCTTGTGGAGACCACCGTGACCGACCGTCCGCGCGAGACGGGTGTCGGTCAGCAGCATGCAGTGGCCCATCGGCGGCTTGCTCGCCATCGGGTCGGGCCAGAACGTCCAGACGTCACCGGCCGCGTGTCGGCCCACGGGCGTTGGACACATCCAGGTGGTGAGGCTGCCGGACTCGGCGTGCCAGTCCGCTGACCGGCCAGCGACCCAGTGGAACCCCGTGGTGATCGCGTGATCGTTGCGGATGGCCAAGGACTGCGGCGGCAGCCGGTCGTCGTCGTCCGCGAAGGCTACGCGTGGCGCTCGTACGTAGTTCAAGGCCGTATTACGAGCTGGGCCTGGGCCCCCGCACGGCCGCGTGACCACGCGCACGCGCGGGTCCTTGGTGATTGCCGACGGGATCAAGTCCGGTGTGGCCTCGGGGCCGTTGGGAGCGACGATCCACTCCCAGGTCACGTCTTCCTGGGCAAGGAGGCTGTCGTAGAGCTCATCCAGAAAGGGAAGCCGGTTCGACCGAAGGGCGGTTGGGGTGATCACAGCGACGGCTGGTTCGTCGAGGGCGTACATCAGCATGGGACTCCAGGGCGGTAGTGGGGTGGGCAGCGGAACGTTCAAGGGGCCTGACGTGAGGACCGCGGGGTCTCCAACTCCCTTGCAAGGCAGCCTCATCAGGATCTATCGTGCAGGATTACAAAAGAATCTCAGGTAATCTTGTAGAAGGGTGGGGTCAATGAGCGCATTCGATTCGCTGCGCGGCGAGGTCGAGGGCAACGGGGGGCTGCATGTGGTCGACATGGGGACGCTGCGCCAGTTGCAGGGAGCCGGCAGGCTGGGCGTCCACGTGCGCGACGCCATCACTCGGGCGCTTGAATCGCACGGCATGGGGCACATTCCGGGCGAGTTGCCGAGTAACCAGTACGACGAGGTGCGGCTTTACCTGCTGGGCAGCCCGATCGCGGACATCGTCAAGGCCGTCCTGAGCCCGAACGCGAAGGGCGACGAGGCACTGCGGTCTGTCGGTACGTCCGAGGCCCAGGAACAGCTCCGGCAAATTCGGGAGATCGTGTGCGGCTGAGACGTCTCAATGTCGCGAAGCGAAAGTGGTGTCCAGGATGTCGATGAGTCCCTTCGGGCTGGCAGCCGACCGGGCGCGCCAAGAGCAGGAGGCGATCACCGTCCAGGAGGCCCTCCGTTTGATGGAGGAGCTCAAAGACTCCTCGCTGCGGCTGGTCGACCGCTACCGGCGCAAGGCGGAAGAGGAGCAGGCCAAGCGAACGGAGGCCGAGGCTCGGCTGCGCCGCTACGTCGATCAGATCGACTCCCGCAAGATTGGTCTGGAGGCGGAGTGGGAGTCAGTGCTGGCCGAGATCCGACAAGGCGTGGACGCAGCCCACGAGCAGCCGGAGGTGCGCGCGCTGCAGGCAAGGCTGGCCGATGCGGAGAGCGAAGCGGCGGTGGTCCGAGGGCTACTCGTGGAGGCCGAACGTGAGCGTGATGCAGCCATTCGCATGCGAGATGTCCTCGAAGTTCGACTCCGGGCCCATCAGGAGCCTGGAGCTGCGGGCGCACCGGCCGTGCGCGATCTGTTGAACGCGGAATCGATGCGGGGCGTTCTGGAGCAGGCGCTGCAGCACTGCACTCTGCTGACGATCACAGCGGACATCGCGGATGTCGACGAGCTGGAGCATCACACCAAGTCCCAGCAGTGGCGGGCCCGTCTCGGCGACACCCTCGCCGCCATGCAGTCGTATGCCGAGGCCAAGCTTCTCGCCACGGCCCAGGGAAAGCCAGCTGGTTCGGACCTGGCCAGCTTCCAGGCATACTGCGCTTCACGTGATAACCCCCTGATCTCGCCGGACAAGATCAAACTGAGCGACTCCCAGACGGCTCGTACAGCGCCGCGAGCGCGAAGCCAAAGGACCTTGCCGGTACCGGACCATGTCGACCCGAGCGGCCGGATGCTCATGGTGGCGCACGTACGCATTGGTGACGGTCAGCCCCCCGCGCCGCGACTGTATTTCCACGACGCCACTGGTACCCCGAGCAGCACTGTCGTCATCGGCTACGTTGGAGACCACCTGGTGAATGCCAGCACCAACTAGCCGTGTCTTCTTGGGTATCGCTGCACAGGGACCAGCCAGCGGCGAGTCCTTCGGGGGTGCGGGCGTTGCGGCTACGTGCGGATCATGAGGGCTGCGGGCGGGCCGTCGGCGCCGGTCAGCTCGCAGCTGTAGCCCAGGAGTTGGGCCTTCGCGGTCGGGGCGGGGATCAGGGTGGCGTCGTCGCAGACGAAGGTATCGGTGACCGCGGTTCGGGGGGTCTTTCCGAGCCAGGCACGTGTTGCGGCGTCGGGGGTGATCTGCCAGCCGGGGGTGAGGGTGTCGGTCTGGGTGTGGGTGTGCGCGAACAACACGACGGCTCCGCTGCCGACGGTCTTCAGGCCGTACGCATCCGTCCACACGTTGTTCGCCGCGGCGAAGGTGGTGGTGCCCTTCGCGCCGAGCCGGTGGATGTCCTTGTCGTGGATGCCGGTCTGCCGCTTGCTGGCCGGTGTGGGGATGAAGAACTGGAGACTGCTGTTCTTGCCTCCGGTGGCGAAGTTGTCGGTGATCCCGGTCCGGAGCTTGTCGGCGTCGAAGGCGGGGTGGTCGCTGCCGTCGGCCGCGACCGCGGTGGCGTAGCCCTGGGCGTCCAGCGCGATGTCCGGCAGCGGCATCCCGTCCAGGCCCGGGGCCAGGACCATCTGCCAGCTGTGGTCGGGCTGCTGCGCGAACACGACCAGACTCTGGTACTTGGTGCCTGTCTGGGTGAGCCCGGCGGCGAACCACCGCGGGACACCGGGCAAGAACTTCGGGATGTACAGACGGGCGGTGGACACGTCGTATGACCAGGGCTTGTACGGCTTGCGGTCTTTTGCCGGGATGCCGGAGTCCTGCTTGTAGCCGCCCGCCGACATCGCGAACAGCGCGTCGTTCTCGACGGTGTCCAGCAGCCGTGCGTTGTCGTGGGCGTTGGCCCGGTTGTTGACCTGGGAGTAGTGCCTGATGATGTCGCGGGCCTGGGCAGGACTGAGTGCGGGGAGGGGTTTGGAGACGGTGCTGGCGCTGGGCGTCTGTCGGGTGTGGGCGGGGCGGTCTCCGCTGGCACAGCCGGTGACGGCTAGGGCGAGGCAGACGGCGCCGGTGAGCAGCGGCAGGGTACGGCGGGCGGTGCGGATAGGGACTCCAAGGATCTGCTGGACGGAAAGGGATTCAGCGAGTACGGCTGGTCGTGGGCGCTGCCGTCGGAGATGTCGGCGGAAGGGCCGCGGTGGTCATGTGCGCTGAGTGGCGGATCCGAAGACATTGGTGCGGGATGAGGTCGCGTGTTCCTGGCGGAGCGGCGGCGGTGCGGTGTCAGCGGGCGTGTCGCGGCGGCGCTGGCGGGAGAGCGCGTGGCGGAACGGACGGTGCGTGGGCCGGGGTGGAGCGCTCTCGCGGTGCGGGCCGGAGCGGGGTGAGGGCCCGCATTCGGTCCTCGGCCCCATGCAGGGCCTCTCCGAGGCTGAGGATCTCGGCGGCGGCGTCGGCGAGGTCATAGGACAGGTCGAAGCCGTCGTCCTCCTCGGCTTCCTTGGCCTTCTCGCTGGCTGCTTCGACGAACTCGCCGAGCTGCGCCAGCAGACCGTCGGTGGGTTCCACGATCTGGTGCAGCAGGGCTGCGGCATCCGCGTGCGACTCGGCTCCGTTGAGCCGGTCGGTCAGATCGCGCAGCGCGTCGCCGTAGACGTAGACGGGGCCACGGTCTGACGTGCCGGGTGCGTTCCAGGCCGGAGACGTCGGTTGGGCTGGGTGCGCGTGGGAGCTTTCGCGGGACAGGACGGGGTGCGGAAGTAGTCCGAGCTGGGTGAGGCGGCGTTCGATCGCGTCGATCAGGGGCTGGGCGTTGCCGCCGTGTCGGACCTCGGGCCGCTGGCGAGCACCGGGGTCGTCGATGGGGTCCGAGTCGTAGAGAACCTCGAACAGCCTCTGGTCGTCGGGGTGCTCGCGAGTCGCGACCCAGCCCTCGGGGTCCCCGGGCGGACGATCGGAAGCCGGTTCCTGCGGCGGACTGATGATCAGATAGCTGTCGTCGGGGAGCGGGACGCGCACGATGTGGGCGCTGAGGCCGAACTCGATGTCGCATGGCAGTCCGCGCGCTCGCAGCGGTGTGGTGATGTGCGCGTGGCGACGCCACAGCTCCTGCCACCACGGCATGTTCACGTCGCGGTGGTCGGGAAGTGGCGCGAGCTGGTCCGCGCGGGCGTCCGTAGCGTTCGCGTCGTCAGCGGCCACGGTTTCTCCTTCGGAACGCCGGTCGATGTCGCGGAGGCGTTCGGCGAGGAGGGTCTGCTTCCGGCTTCGGTACCGGACTGAAGTCGAGTTCGTACTCGTCGTAGGCGGTGATCAGGTCGTGTTCCCTCGCGGCTTCGCGGTCGGCGGCCTGTGACATGAGGTCGTCGTGCTCGGCTTGGCGCCGCTGCTATTCGGCCCGGCCGGCGTCGCTGATGTGAGCGGGGTGGTTCAGAGCATTTCTTCGGGAAGTGGGTGGAGGGGACTCCCGGCTGGCGTGGTCAGCGGTGGTGACGGCCCGGCTTGGGTGGCGGGGGCGCGCCGGCGGGCCTTCCTGACCGGTGAGCGTCGCGAGGAAGCGTTGGAAGCCGAGAGGGTGGTCGAGTTCCTTGGCCGCGTCGCGAAGGGATTCTGAGGTGCGGCGCAGGTAGGCGCGGGCTGTGGCGTGGTCGATGACCATGCGGTTCGCGAGGTAGCGCCGGTCGGTCGGGTCGGCGGACCGGGTCAGGGGCAGGGCACACTCGGCGGTCTTGGCGAAGTGCGGTGCCGCGTGGCTCGACATGGTTGCCGCCGTGCCGAGATGCTTCAGAACCGTGCTGCCGGCGGGGGCGGTGTGGTGTGGGCTCCGGGCGAAGTCGGCCGTGAGTCGGAGGACGCCGCGGGAGAGGTCCTGTGCGTCGATGGCGTGCTGGAGCAACTCGGTGTAGGAGGGCGCGGGCGGTAGGTGTCCGTTCTCGTCGAGCAGCTCCCACTGTTGGGCGGCGTCTTGCGTTTGTCCTTCATCGCGTTCAGCGCGCCGATAAAGTGGAGGATGGCGTCGCGCGGTATCAGGTCGCGTTGGAAGTCGGGTCTCACGGGCCTCTGGCCTGTCTCTATGGCCGTGGGTTCCTGGGGGCTCTCGGGGCTTGTTCGATCTGGTCCGAACCCCCGCCGACGCTGCGCGAACGGCTGTACGGTGCCTGTCGGGGGTGGGCATGTGGGCATGCAGGCCAGGCGCATCGATGTGTGGTCCGGCGAGCCGAGCGATCGTCTTCATCAGGGAATGCCACAGCCGGTTGAGATACGCACGTGCGACGAATGCAGCCGGGTCCGTGCGTACAGCTGGCACTCCTATGCCGAGGTGCGAAATCACATCAAGTGTCCATGCGGGCACAAACGAAACACCCCGCAAAAGCAGCAAATGCACTTCATCGACCGCCTTGAAGCCCTGAACGAGACGATCCCGCTGAAGGATGTTGTGCTGTGGCACGCGGGTGGGCACATCGCAGTCGGTCGCGTGCCGCGGACTGATCGATGGGCTTTCTACAAGCTGGGCTCCTTCCCGCTCGGCGACGAGACCCCGACCTGGGTCTATCTGATTGCATTCCCGGATTGGTGCGGCGAGCGATTCGTCAAGATCGGTATCGGACTCGACCAACGCGTACGCGACCACGAGACGCACGGAGGCGTCGTCCTTCAGAAGGTCAAGGTGCCGCGCTGGCAGGCCCGAGTCATAGAGCGCTTGGTGCTGCGGCAGTACCCGAGGCAGCGCCCCCAGGTGCCCCTCCCGCAGTACGGCGACACCGAGTGCCTCGTATGGGAGACCGCCGAGAAGATCCAGCTCCCGACACTGGTCCGCATGACCGCCGCGATCAAGCCCGAGAGTGCCCAGCCAGCGCCGGAACGCATGTAGGACTTCAATAACGGCGTCGTCGACAGTTCCGGGAACTCCAGGAGGGGATACCCTCATCATCGGAACATCGTCCTTGGGTTCATGGGAATCAGGGGCGCGGAAGTCGCGAACTCCCGGACCTTTCAGTGCATGCGGGCGTCGGTGTCGAAGAGCGTCAGCTCGTGACTGTGCAGAAGGTGCTGCACAATGAAGCTCCGACCTGCGACTTTCCACAGACCGCGCCCTCGGTTGAGGTGGGCGATGGCGTCCATCTCGACGGAGGTCAGGCCGAGCAGGGAGGCCGCGGTGTGGAGCTGGTCGGTCTCCTGGCGGTAGATGATCCGGGTGCTGCAGTCGGCGAGAAGCCCCTCCGCCAGGGCCCGGCTTTGCGATCCGGCGTTGCCGGCGGTGAGCAGGTCGGACAGCCTGTGGATCACCATGAGGTTGGCGATGCCGAGGCCGCGGGACAGTTTCCACTGGGCCTGCATCCGCTGGAGCAGACCGACGTGTCGCATCAGACGCCACGCCTCGTCGTAGACGATCCAGCGTCGCCCGCCGCCGGGGTCGGAGAGGGCGGATTCCATCCAGGCGCTCGCGCAGGTCATCGCGAGGACGAGGGCGGTGTCGTCCCCGCTGCCGCCGAGGCGGGACAGGTCGATGGTGAGCATCGGCGCGTTCGGGTCGAAGGCCACGGTGGAGGGGGCGTCGAACATGCCGCTGAGGTCTCCGTGCACCAGGCGCCGCATGGCGTGGGCCAGGTCGCGGGCGGCGTCGCCGAGTTGGCCCGACATCATCCCGGCGGCCTCGTCGAGTGCCAGCGGGCTGTTGAGGGTGGCGGCGACGTCGCCGAGGAGCGGGGTGCGGTGCGCGTCGGCGGCGCGGGTGACGACGGCGTCGAGGGCGACGTCCAGGGCGGTGTGCTCCATGGGCATCAGGTCCCGGCCCAGGATGGTGCGGGCGAGGGAGCCGAGCAGGAGCAGGCGTCGTTTGCGGATCTCGCCGGCCCAGTCGGTCTCGGACACGCTCTTCGGCCGCGGGGCCGCGTCCAGGGGGTTGAGGCGGCCGGGCAGTCCGGGGCCGAGGGCTACGGACCGGCCGCCGAGGGCTTCCGCGACCGGTGTCCACTCGCCTTTCGGGTCGCACGGGACGTAGACGCGGTATCCGAAGGCGATCGATCGCAGAGCGAAGGACTTGGCCAGCGCGCTCTTGCCCTGGCCGATCACGCCGGCGAGCAGCAGGTTGGGGTTGGTGAACCCCTCGACTTTGCCGTACAGGGCGAACGGGTCGAAAACGAACGACGCTTCGGCGTGGACGTCGCGGCCGATGTAGATGCCCTCGGCGCCGAGTCCGCCTTCGGCGAGGAAGGGATAGGCGCTGGCCGCGATCCCGGTGGTCATGCGGTGGGCGGGGAGTTTCAGCCGGTTCCCGCGCGCGGAGGCGGGCCCGGGGCGTCCGTTCGGTGGGTGGAGCGGGGCAGGCGTCTGGTGCTCGGCGGGCGTGCTGGCGCTTCGGTGAGCGCTGGCTTCGGCGCGGGCTTTGGCGGTGGCTTCGGCGAGCTGGCGGCGGGCGGCCTTGCGACTGGCGCGGTCGGTGCCGTGGGGGGTGAACAGGGGGCTGGCGGATGCGCGGCGGGCGCGGCGGGAGGGCCGGTGGCTCATCGGAGGCCCTCGATTCTGGGGGTGTTGCTCATCGCACGCAGGCCGTGGTGTGCGGGCGGAGGTCTGTGGGGGTGGTCTTGCGGCGGACGACGTGGCCGGCGGCGAGGTGGCGTTGACAGATCGTCAGCACGGGCGGGCCCTCGGGGAGCCGCTCTGGCTGGCAGGCGTCGCCCTGGGGTAGGCCGGGCAGCAGGTGAAAGGCGGCGTGGACTTCGCTGGTGGCCTGCCAGAGCCTGGTGTGGGCGGTGGCTAGGTGACGGCCTGCGGCCGGGTGCGGGGGCCGGGTGTTGTCCGCGAGCCGGTCCAGAAGCTGGAGCAGAGCGGTGAGGTGGGCGTGCAGTACGTCAAGGTGCAGGCGGTCCCCGGGCTTGGGCAGGTCACCATCGGACGGTGCCAACGCCCGTGCGTGGTGGCGGATGCCGGCGCTCGCGGCGCGGAGGTAGGGGTGCGCATCGTCGGGGAGCGTGGGAGAGGTCAATGGTGGTGGTCCTTCCTGCCGGTGGGCAGGGCAGTGAGGGGCGTCCCGCCGTGGGTGAACCTGAGCGTGGTGGTGCATGGCGCGTACGGGCGCGGCTGGTTCACAGGGCGGTGCGGGCGAGTGGGAGCGCGGTGAGGGCGAAGGCGTCCGGCTGCTGGTAGTTGAGCCGACGCAGGTCGACGCCGGAGGTGACAGCGTGGGTCTCGATCTGTGCGCAGGCGGCGTCCAGGAGGGCGTCGGTCTCGGCGGTCACGGTGACAAGGCCGGTTAGGGCAACGTCGGCGTGTCCGGCGATGAGCTGGCGTTCGCGGGTCTTGACGTCGGCGTACTCGACGGAATCCTCTTCGGAATCGACCTGGCCGCGGCGTGCGCGTTCGTTGGCGTCGGCGATGATGGCGGCCTTCTTGCGCTGGACGTCCCGCAGCGCGGACTCCAGCCCCTGCGGCACGTAGATGAGGGAGAGGCTGCGGCGTACCCCGGCGGTGAACATGATCCCGTGCAGGAACCCGGCCCCCATCTCGGTCCTCGGCCAGTTCTCCACCCAGTACGTCGCGTGCCGTGCACTGTCGGTGGCGAGACGGTCGTACTCCTCGAACTGCACGACGGGCCCGGCGGCGGCGGGGTCGGCCTCGGCGCGGCCGGTGTCGGACCATTGCTGGAGCGCTGCGAGGGCCTTCGGGTCGTAGGCGGTGCGGATGACCGCTGCGATCTCCCGCGCACTCAGCCACCCGGTGACCTGGAGACCTGCGGTGCGGGCGGCCTGCGCGATGGAGGCGGTGGTCTGCTCCATGACGGTGAACGCCCCCGGAAGCCCACCGCCTGCCTGGCCGATCAGGCGGCGGGCGGCCTTGAGGTCGAGAGAGATGGCCAGGTACGTCTCGTGCGGGGCGGCGGCGGGACCGGCCGAGGCGACCAGCTCGGAGTAGATCTGTCCCGCGACCGGGGCGTGCGGCTGCCCGTTGTGCGTCCAGTGCCGGGTGAGGGTGTCGCCGCTGTCGGGGACGGTGCGCTCCAGCACCTGCACGGTCGCGATGTGCCCGGTGCGGGCGATGCCCGCCAGCGAGCGCCCCCAGGCCATGACGTTGTGGTTCTGGGTGGCGGGGTCGAGCAGGGCGAAAGCACGGCTGGTGACGCGGGCGACGGCCGTCAGGGTCTGTCGGTGCGGGTCGTGCACGGCCGCTGCCTGGTTGGCGGAGTCGCCGGGGGTGACCACCTTCAAGGACGCGGCGGTACCGGGCAGGTGGAGGATGCCGTCCTGCCGGGGCCGGGTGAGGGGCCGGGCGAGCCACAGGGTCTGGCTGGTGCGGCGGCGGTACGCGTAGCGGGCGACGATCGGCGCCCAGTCGATCAGCGAGCGGCCGTGCCGGCGGATCGCGACGAGTGCGCCGGCCGCGGCCCACACAGGTGCCAGGGCGACGGCGCCGAGCAGTCCGGTGGAGATCACCGTCATCAGCAGCAGTGCCAGCGTGCAGGAGACGAGGACGAGTTGGGGCCAGGAGAGGCCGAGAAGGATGCCGCGGCGCGACCGGTGCGGGAACTTCACCGTGACCGGGGCAACGGAGAGATCAGTCAAGAGGCGGGTCCTGGAGGCGCGGGCGGAACCCGGGGGCGGGAGGGAGTATGCACGTCCCGCCCCCGGGAGTCGGTCAGGAGATCAGAGGCCAGTCGCAGGCGGCGGCGGGGATCCGCCCGCGCCGCTGGACGGGGCGTTCTGCGTTCCGGTGGACGGCGGTGCACCCTGCGGCGGCGGGGTGGTGACCGGCGGAGTGGACTGCCACCCCCCGCTTGGCCCTGACGGGGCACTCGTGCCGGATCCGCCAGGTCCCGGGCTGCCTCCCGCCTGTCCGCTGGTGTCGTCGGACACGCTGGTCGGCGCGGGCTGGACGGCCTTCTCCACACCGGACTTCACCGCGTCCCCGCCCGTCGGGGCACCCGTTCCGCCGCTCTGCGAGCTGCCCTCGCCGCTGCCGCCGGTCGGGTTGGCGGCGATGTCGCCGGGGAAGCCTCCGCCACCGTCGGGACCCTGGGGTGCGGCACCCGCTCCGGCAGCGGCGCCACCGGTTCCGGCGGTGGCCGCGGCGGCGGCCTTGCGGGCAGCCTTCTCCGCGTGCGCCCTGGCGATCTGGGCTCCGGCGCCGCCGGCACGGTGGATGGACTCGCCGTCGGTGCCGTCGGCTGCCCAGTGGACGAACTTGAAGACGGCGTAGGGACACAGCAGCACCATGACCATGATGACGGTGCCGGACATGACGTCGGCCAGAGCGGCCGTGCCGTCCTTGGCCTGGGTCCTGCCCATGGCGGCGATGCCGAGGACGAAGATCACGGTCATCAGCAGCTTGGAGACCACGAGCGTGGCGGTGGCTTCGATCCAGCCCTTGCGCCAGCGGCGGGCGACTTCCCAGCCGCCGCCGGCGGACGCGAAGATCGCCAAGGTGACCATGACGAGGATGCCGACCTTGCGGACCATCATCACGCACCAGTAGAGGAAGGCGCCGACGGCAGCGCCGAGCCCGGCGACGACCGGGACGAGCCAACCGAGGTTGGACAGCGATGCGATCTGGTTGACCCTGACGATGCGGCGTACGGCGGACGCGATGTCCAGATGCGCGGCCTTGAACAGGCTGTCGCTGAGGGCGTCGACGACTTCGACGCCCACCGTGGTCAGGGCGATGGCGCAAAAAGCGAACAGGACACCGCTCATGGTGCCGGTGAACGCTTGGGTGAGCGCTTGCCCGTCGCGCCGGACGGCGGCCCGGACCAGCTGTGCGCAGAACGTCGCGACCAGCAGGGTCAGCCCCAGTGGCAGCAGCATCTCGTAGTTGTCGACGAACCATGACGCATTGAGGTCCACCTTGGTGGTGGTGTCGACGGCCTCGGCCGCCAGATCGGCTGCGGCGACTGCCAGTTCGCCGGCGGACTTCGCCATCCAGTCACCGATGGCCTTGCCCGGGTCCGAGGCGAATCCCACCGCGTCGCCTACCGCGCACACCTTGTCGGCCAGGGGGAAATCACAAAAACCCACGGGGAGTTGCTCCTGCGTTCTTGTCTCAGGCGCCGGTCACTGCGTGACATTCGGGGCGATGGCGGCCAGGGTGCAGTCGTGGCTCGGGCGGCACTGGACGGCCAGCGTCACGGCCCGTTCCTCGGCGCCTTCGCCGCCCTGGTCCCAGGCGATCTGCTGCTGGCCGTTGACGGTGACGACGTAGATGTACGCCTCGGTGATCGCAGACGGGTCCTCGGCCAGGGCCTGCTGGAACGCGCCGGGGTAGTGGCCCTCGGTGGCGTGGCCGGTGGCGTGCTGGCCCTGGTCGGCCATCCTCGACCACAACACCGGGTCGGGAACCTGACCGGAGACCGAGGCCCAGTCGGCGTACTTGGGCTCCGCGGTCATCCAGGCACGCATGCCGGCGAGCTGCTGGTCGCGGCTGGTGTCACGGGTGTCGTAGGACCACAACATCTGAGCCACCGCCTTGGCAAAAGCGACTGGCTCGGAGATCTGCGGCGGCGTGGGCACAGGCCCGGACCCGGAGGCAGGCTTCGGTGCGGCCTCGGAGGCGGACGGGCTGCCGGTCGGGGCAGGTGCCGCAGTATCCGGAGCCGGGTGGCTGCTGCGGCCTGCGGTCAGCAGGGCGATAACCACGGCGAGAGCGAGCAGGACGGCGACGGCGGCGGCCCCGATCGTGATGCGCCGGTTGGCAGACCACCCCGCGCCGTACGAGGACAGGGGCAGTGAGAGGGATCGTTTCCGCATCAGTGGACCTGCGCTCCGAGCGAGGAGAAGAAGGCGACGATGCCGTTCGCGGCGCCGAGGCCGAGCGCGGCGCCGGCCGCGACGACGGCGCCCTTCTTCCCGTTGGCCTCGGCCTGGTGGCCACCGGTGTGGTGGCCCCAGGCCCAGACGCCGAGCGAGACGGCGAGGGCTCCGACGACGGCGATGATCCCGAACATGTTGATGCTGCTGACGACGCTCTTGAGCACGCTCAGACCGGGCAGGCCCCCGTCCTTGGGCGAGATGCCTGGGTCGTAGGCGAGCTGGAGGACGCGGTCTGCGAGGGGAACGGACATAGGGCTGGTGGGGCTCCTTGCATACGCGGGCCCAGCGAGGGCCGTCAGGGAAGGCGAAAGCGGATCGGAAGATGCGCGGAAGTGGCCGAGGGGCCGCACCTACCCGGGGCGATACCGGACGGGTGCGGCGTCACAGGACGCGGCGGGCCGCGAGGATGGTCCAGTCCTTGATCGGGGTGATCCGGACTGGCTTGGAGGTGCGCGGCGCCTCGATGACGAGGCCCTCGCCGATGTACATGCCGACGTGCTCTGGCCGTGCGGCGCTGCCACGGCTGAAGATCAGGTCACCGGGCCGCAGTGCCGACGATGACACCGCCTTACCCTCGTTGACCTGCGTGTACGTGGTGCGCGTGAGCGTGACGCCGGCATGGGCGTACGCCTGCTGCATCAGGCTGGAGCAGTCGCAGCGGCCCATGGGGTCGGGACCGTGCGCATTGGTGCAGGACCCGCCCCACTGGTAGAGCGTGCCGAGCTGCTGCATCGCCCAGGCGATGGCCATGCGGGCTCTGGGATCGGCGTCCTTCGGAATCGAGTAACCTTTCGGGATGCTCCCCTCGGGGATGCGGCCGAACCCGGAACCGTCCGGCACGCAACCGGTCGTAGCCGACTGCTCCTTGCCCTGCTCCGCGCCCTTGCCGCCCGTGTCACCGGCGCCGGGGAAGGTCTTGACGATGGCGGCCTGCAGCGCGGTGGCCAGCTTCTCCCACTGCGCGTACGCCTCCGGCTGGGCGGACTTCTGCACGGCCTGGGCGGCCTGGGCGACCGTCATCTGCTGCCACCCGCTCACCTTGAGCAAGTGCTTGTAGAACTGCTCGCTGGCGTAGGTGGGGTCACGGATCTGCTCGGCGCTGCCCCAGCCCTGGGAAGGGCGCTGCTGGAACAGGCCGAGAGAGTCGCGGTCGCCGTAGCCCAGGTTGCGCAGCCGGCTCTCCTGCATCGCCGTGGCGAGTGCGATGATCTGTCCCTTCGCAGGGACGTCGAGGGACAGACCGGCGGCCACGATCGTCGCCGCGTTGGGGATCTGCTCGGCCGGCAGGTCCAGGCCCTCGACGTGCACGTCTTTCCCTGACGCGCCGTCGAGGATCTTGGTGACCTGCTCGGCGATCGTGTCGGTGTCGATGTCGGTCGAGCAGTTGGTGAATGAGCCGCTGCTCTGCACGGCGTCGGCCGAGGAGACCAGCATCATGCCGGTACCCGCGATCAGGATCGGGGAGAGGAACACGACGGCGATGCAGGCGGCGAGCGCCTTCAACCCGAGCGGACCGCTCGCCGGTCGGCGGTATCGGGCACAGGTGGGTAGCGAGACGTCATGAACGTGTCCTTAGGGGCGGAGTCTGGCGCCGGTGCGGGGCTGGTTGCCGCTGGCAAGCCCTTGGCCGGGCCGTGAGCTGGGTGTGCCGGGGCATGGGGTAGCTCCGTCGGTGTGGCCGGGGGGGTGTCGCAGCGGCGGTGGGCGCCGGGCGGTTCAAAAACTGTAGGCGCGGATCGGCGGTTGACCAAAAAGGCGGCATGAGGTGCCGGAAACCGGTACCTCGGCAGGGTACTTCTTGGCCGTCGGCCGTTTCGCATTTACAGTTTTTGGACTCCCCCCTCGCCCTCCCTCGGTCTGCGGCCCTGGGCTTCTGCATGCCCACTACCGGCCCGCGAGGACTCCTGTGCGAGGCGGCATTTCACCTTCGCGTTCCCGCACTCGAATCGGGGTTCCTCTTTGCCTTTTTCTCTGCACCAGGGCGACGCTCTGGCCGTTCTGTCCGGCCTCCCGGAGGCTTGCGTCGACTCCGTCATCACCGACCCGCCGTACAACAGCGGGGGTCGGACCGCGAAGGAGCGCACCACCCGGTCCGCGAAGCAGAAGTACACCTCCGCGGACGCCCAGCACGCCCTGCCGGACTTCACCGGCGAGAACATGGACCAGCGCTCGTACGGCTTCTGGCTGACGCAGATCATGACCGAAGCGCACCGCCTGACGAAGACCGGCGGGACCGCGCTGCTGTTCACCGACTGGCGTCAGCTTCCCACCACCACCGACGCGATCCAGGCGGCCGGATGGCTGTGGCGCGGCGTGCTGGCCTGGCACAAGCCGCAGGCCAGGCCGCAAAAGGGCCGGTTCACCCAGAACTGTGAATTCATCATCTGGGCGTCCAAGGGGTCTATAGACGGCTCCCGGAACCCGGTCTACCTGCCGGGTATGTACTCGGCTTCGCAGCCCTCGGGGGCGAAGCGCCGGCACATCACACAGAAGCCGGTCGAGGTGATGCGCGAGCTGGTCAAGATCAGTCCCGAGGGGGGCACGGTCCTCGACTTCTGCGCCGGCTCCGGCTCCACGGGCGTGGCCGCCTTGCTGGAAGGCCGGGACTTCATCGGCGTGGAGAAGACCGAGCACTACGCCTCGGTCGCCGCCGACCGGCTCACTGAGACGATCCGCTCGACTCTCACGCAGGACGACGTGGTTCTCACCGCCTGAGCCTTTCCCTTGCCGTCAGGCGATCAGCCCACACGTGCAGCCGCCCGCGCACTACCGCCGGAACATCGTGCAATCCGCCGGCGGTGCCGCGCGAGAGTTCCCATATTTCCCTCATCCCGAGTCTCGTAGGAGGCCGAACCTCGCAATGCCCGAATCCGAAAAATCCACCGACGATGAAGAGTTGGAGCCGATTCGTCTTCCGGATCAGCACCTGGAGGGAATCGAGGCGAGCGTGCGACGACTCATGGAGCAGTCGGCGCAACAGGCTCAGCAGATCGACCATCTCGCCTCCGCCCCGCCACCGGGCGGATCACCGTTCGCCGCGTTCGGCATGCCGGGACTCGGCGGGCCGCCGACCGCCGCTCCACCGGAGCCCCGCCCGATCCTGGAACTGGACGGCGAGGCACGCGAGGACGAACTCGACGCCCTGTCCGACTGGGTCGACGACTTCTTCCTCCCGGTCTACGGGGCGGAGGTCACCACCGCAGCGCCCTGGTGTCTGCAATGGCAGGAGCACGACGACGTCGTGGCCTGGCTCCATGCCCTGTGGCTCGCCTACCAGCAGCACAAGGACCCCGAATCCGGAATGAGCGGTCTGTTCGTGTGGCACCGGGACTTCCTCACCCATGCCGTCGCGGCGGTCCGCGCTCCGGGCGGCCCGCTGTCGGCCTGCATGACCTCTTCTGACAGGCCCGCGCACCGTCTTCTGCCCGGCCCGCCGCCGTCGGTACGTGCAGAGTCCGCGGCCACGGCGGAATCCGCCGAGCCGGACGAGCCGGCGTCATGACCACGGGACAGGTGCAGCCCGCCTTCGGCCTGAGCTTCGACCCTCGCGCGCTGACCGATCTCCTCCAGGCCCCCAGCGATATCCGCGACCTCGCCCTCGCCTACCTGCAGGAGGTCGTGAACGCGCAGCGCTTCGGGCTGCGCCTCGACGGTGACCTGGAGGGATTCCGGAAGCTGTTCGTGGATCGCGGTAACTGGCGCGTCGTCTACGGCGTTCGCCCGGCGCCGGCGGAATCCGCTCACCGCAAGGAGATCCACGTGGTCGCGGTCCGGCCGCGCGCGGGCAACGACGTGTACGACGAGGTCGGCCGCCGGTTGGGGATGACCCGTCGGCCGCTGAGCGCCCGCACACATGCTGCCCGCTCGCGTTCCCCGCAACTGACCACCCGCACGCCTGTGCCTCGGCCCGGTCCGCCGCCCACCGCGACGCCAGGTCTGCCCCGTCCCGCACCGAATCCCGCGCACCATCAGACCCGCTGACCGCCGGAGCGTCGCCTATGCCGCCTGATCCCGCGCCGACACCCGCCCGTCGTGCGGTCTCCCCGCTCGACCATCGCCTCGAAGCCGCCACCGGGCACGACATCGACACCCTGTGGGCCTACCGCGACCGCGGGGTCCTCGATGAGCAGCACGCCCTGCTGGTCGACCGGCACCGGGAACTGGCCAAGACCCAGACCGGCGTCGTCTTCTACCTGCGTCTCCTCAACCGCCTTTCCAGCGGCGAGTTCGACGTCGATGGCGCCCTGTTCACGCGCATCGACCGCACCGTGGACCAGCTGGAAGCGGCAGCCGACACCCGGGACGCCGCCGCCCGGGAGGTGCTCGCCGCGCTCGAGCCCATCGAAGCCGCAGCAGCGTCCCCCGCGCCCGACGCGTATCAGCTCTCGACGGACGACCAGGCAGCGCTGCTCGCCATCGCCGGCGGCGCCAAGCTCTACGAGTACCTGCTGACCGGCCGGATGGCCGTCACAGCCGCCTGCGGTACCCACGTTCCCCACGCCAAGCTGCGGCGGTTGGAGGAGGCCGGCCTGGTCGCCCGGGACACCGCCCACCCCATACACGCTGGCCAGCCGGTCGCGCTCACCGACGCCGGGAGAGCTGCTCTGTTCGCCGCTTGCCGCACCCCCACGACGCTGACCCCGAGCGTCCCAGCTCAACCCCGCCCGTCCCCGTCAACTCCGGCGCGCCGGCGCTGAACTCCACGAAGGGTCACTGCTTGTCTCCTACCGAACCGGAGCCGTTCCGGAAGCCCATCCCGCAGGTCGACTTCGCTTTGGGCGGTATTGCCGCCGACGCGGAGACCTACCTCCACTTCTACCGCGAGGTCGGCGTCCGCGAGGACATGCTCGTCCCCCTCGCCGAACACCACGACGGGCCGCACAGTTACTACGTCCTGTTCGACCGCGTCGCCACCTACGGACACCCCGGTGCGCCCCAGGTGCTCGCCGTGCACCTGCAACGGGACTATAAGAAGCAGACGTTCAGCTTCGAGCAGGCGCCGCTGCCGCTGCCTGCGATGGCGCAGTCCTGGCTCATCCACCGCGGTTGTCCGCACGGTCGAATCGGCCTTGACCCCATCTCGGGCCCGCCGCCTGCGGACGAGGCCACGCGAGCGCTGGAGCGACGCCTGGTCGGCGACGGCGACCACTACGCCATGGGCTACTCCTACACCAGCGACGACCCCGACGACATGGTCGTCGTCGTGGCCCTGCGCGCCCTGGACGAACGAGCCCCGTCGCCGTTCCGCGTCATCGTTGAAGAGGTCGACGCGGAGACGTGGACACACACCCTGCGCGAGGGCGGCTTCGAGACGGTGGACGAGGCTCTCCAGTGGTGCGACAACCGGCTCACCGGCGAGGCCGGCCCCCTCCCGCCGGTCCGTCCGGCCGCCGCCGCCAACCGCCCGGCCGGTGTAGCGAAGCCGCCTGCCGCCCGCCCGCCCGGCCGGCCGCGATGAGCGCTCAGGGCGAGGCAGGCGGCGCAACATAGCCGACGACCGCCGGTTAGCCAAACCGGCGATTCTCCGGACTCTTATACAGCCGCCGGGCCAACCCCTGCGGCCCCCTTCCGCACATTTCCCACGCCTTCACGGAGGTTGCTTCCGCATGCGCTCCGCCTGAAATGCCATATCCGCAACGATGCTCGGCGCACTCCCACTGCCCGTGCTGTCCGCCACCGCGTGCGCTGCACCGGTCACGGACAAGACGACCCGCGTCAAAGGCTGGGTCTCCGGCACGGACGTCTACCGCGACGTCGGAGTGTCCCTGGACTGAGCCGACTTCAGCGCGTCGCGGCAAGCGGCTGATCCGCCGAGTACGCGGCCCCGCACATTCCCTGCTCATCGGCCCATTCAGAACAGGAGATCTCCTTTGTCCAACGGCATACCCGAGGATTCTGCGGACGTCGTGGGCGTGCTCACCGAACGGATCGAAGCGCGCTTCGGCATGGGCATGGCCCAGTTGAAGGCTGCGGTCGCCGCCGCGCCGACCGCGAACCCTGACGCCACCGACGTCGTCAAGTGGCACGGCCTGCTCGTCGAGGCCCAGTTGGTGCTGGACCGCGCGGAGGACAACCTCCTCGCCGCACTGCAGAGCCAGCCCAGCGACGTTGACGACCCGACAATGCGTCTTGCCCACCGGGTGAACGCAGCCGTCACCGCCCGCGACGGCCGGGCCATGGTCGTGCGATGGCTCCTCGCCCCCGACGCCCCGGGGAGGAAGGACCTCGCCGCAGAGCGCCTCGCCCGCCTTGCGCCCCGCACCGGCCCGGCTGTGCACACCAGCGCCCCCAACCGGCCCGCGGGTACAACCGCACCGCCAGCGGGGTGGCGATCGGCAAGGGCCGCCCGATGAGCCGGGACAAGGCCAGCACCCTGGACGCCGACCTCCAGGAGTTCTTCGGGGAGCCGGTCTCCGAGCTGTACGCGGCGGCTGCCGGCCAGGATGCCTCGCCCGCGCTTGCCCGTGCCCTGCAGCTGCGTTCCTTCCTGGCGCTCACCGAGGAGCAGATCGCACGCGTCCGCGACCGCGTCCACGCCGACATGGACCCGGACCGCGACATGGGCGAACTGTCCGCGGACAGACTCCGCTTCGACGCGCAGTGGCTGGACGCGGCGCTGGAAGCCCGGGCCGGCTACCGCGCCGCCCTCGGCGAACTGCTGCGCACCATGCCCCCGCCCGCCCAGCAGGCCCGGCATGCCGGCACGGCACCACTCAGGACCACCGCAGCCCTGCCCCGGCCTGCCGCCCCGGCACCCCCACGTGCCGGGGCGGCCCGGGCAGCCCGACCGTGAAAGCCCCCGATTGCCCCACCCCACGTCCACCGACATAGCCGCACGGATCGAGAACCTCTACGGCGCACCGCTGGCCGACCTCGAAGCCCACGCCCAGGACCAGCCGCCCGGCATGCTCTCCGCCTTGCTCGGCATGCACGACGCCCTTGCCCTCGCCGAGCGCAGCATCGGCTTCCACCGCGACCATCTCGCCCGGCTCCTCCATCCCGAGCGGCAGATCGGCCCGCACGAGGTCTCCCACCTCCTCGACGGCGCCCGCCGGCTCGCCGAAGCCGTCGCTGTCCGCGAGGTTCAGGCCATGTCGGTCGCCGCCGTCCTGCAGAGCCTGGCCCGTGTCCCGGCCCCGCCGGCTTCCTCACCGCCTGCTCCGGCTCCGCCTGTTGCGGCCCCGAGTCCGGCACGCAGCCGCTGACCCGCAGGCGATCCCCCTTTCATCCACCCAGGAGTTCCACCCTTGGCCATCACCGCTCTGGCGCCTGACACCGACGCCGACATCGCCCGGGTCACCGAGGCCCTCGCCATGATCACCCCGCGCTGGAACGTGAGGATCCTCCTGGCCCTGGCCGGCCCGCCGCAGCGCTACAGCGAGCTGGCGGCCAAGGTGTCCTGGCTGCAGAACGGCCAGCTCCACCCCAAAGTCAAGGCACTGTGCGACGCCGGCCTCGTCGCACGCACCGAACACAGCGCACGGCACGTGACCTACGGCCACACCGAACGCGGCGTCGCCCTGCTGCCGGTCCTGCCGGTGATCGTCACCTGGGCCGAGGAACACCTGGAGAAGGCGGACCGCCCGCTGCCCGCGATCGAGCAGATCGAGGACAGCCTCACCCTGCTCACCCGGCGGCACGCCGCCGCCATCTTGTGGGTGCTTAAGTCCCGCCAAGTCGTCAGCGGCCGGGCGCTGGCCCGGATCGTGATGCCCAGCAGCGACTGGACCAACATCTATCCGCCGCTGCGGCAGCTCGTCGCCGACGGCCTGGCCGACACCGACGGCATAGGCCAGCCCTACCGGCTGTCCGCGGCCGGCGTGGGTCTGGGCCCCGTGTTCGGCGCCCTGTCCGCGTGGTCGGCCGGGCAGCCCCTCGACCAGGCCCCCCAGCACCCGGTCTGGGGGCACCCGCAGGCCAAGCCCGCGAGGCCGTGGATCAGCAGCCAGTCCCGCCCGGCTCCCACGGCACTACCCGTCCCTCGGATACCTCAGCCTTCCCCTGTCTGGCACAACGGGGATCTCTTCTCGCACGCCACCGCCCGCCCGAAGGCGGCCGTCCCGGCGGGAGGCCCGCGCCGATGAGCACTCCTCTCACCTGTTCCCAAGCGCGGCGCGCTGTCGAGCTGCTGGCCTCGCGGCCCTTGGTCCGGCTCGTCACCGAGATCGACGACAACGGCCCCGTACCGCCGCGACGGCTGGCCGTCACCCTGCCTGACCTCTCCACGCACCAACTGCGCAGCGCATCCGCCACCGCCCGCGCCCACGGTCTCGTGCGGATCGCGCCCGGCACCGGTCTGGAACTGACCGAGGCGGGCATGGACCTGGCCGACCTGTACGACGAAATGGCCCGCTGGGCCCGGCGTCACGCCGTCCCGGCCCCCGTCTGCGAGTTCAGCAGCCGTATCCGGTGCGTCCTCGACCTGCTGGCACCGTCGCTCACCACCGAACGCGCCGACGGTGCGCAGGCCGGCATTGCCCGTCTCCGCACGCTGCTCATGCAGTGGCTGGCCGACCACCTCCAGGTTGCCGGGGTGCCCGAACCCGAGCCGGTCGCGTGAGCCAAGCGGTCACACCCCGCCACGCACGCCACACCGGCGGGCTGATGCGCAGCATCTACCTCCCGCGCACAGCGGACGCGCTGGCGTCCGCGATGTCCACCTACGGCATCCCGCTGCTCGTCCTGGCCACGACGCGCTCCGCCGCGCTGACAGGCGCAGCCTTCGCCCTGGAGTGGATCCCACGGCTGGCGGCGTTCGCGTGGGCCGGAGCCATCGTCGACCGACGGGGTGCCGCGATGGTCTTCCACCTGGCCTCCCTCGGCCGGGCGCTGGCCCTCGCAGCCGGCGCGGTCCTGCTCCACCTCCACCCGTCTGGCACCGTGGCGAGCGCTACCGTGATGGTGATAGCTGCGACGACCGGCGCCAGCACCGAATTCAGCTATATCGCTGCCGAGACCGCGGGCGCCGCCGCCAGCCGTCGAGCAGGACGACGGGCCCACCGTGTCCAGGCCGCCCTGCTCGGCATCGACCAGACCGCGACCCTGGCCGGCCCGGCACTCGCCGGAGTGCTCCTGCTGGCCGGACCGCCGCCCATGCTCGCGGTGATCACCGTGCTCTCGCTGCTCGCCGCGCTGCTCGCCCTGCGCACGCCGCCCTCGCCCGTGGCACCGGCCCGTGCGCCGAAGGCTAAGTCCGGCGCCGGACTGCTCACCGGGTGGCGCACCATCCGCTCGCTGCCCGCGCTCGGCTGGCTCGTGACCGGGCTGACCCTGTCCAACCTGGCAACCGGCCTGCTCCAAGCAGCCGGCCCCGTGATCGTCGTCCAGCACTTCGGGCAGTCCACCACCGCAGTCGGCCTCGTCTGGTCCGCTGCCGCCGCAGCAACGCTCCTCAGCGTCACGCTCTGCCGGTTCGCACTCGACCGCCTCGGCCTGTGGCTGGTCGGCGCCACCTGCGCGGCCCTCGCCTCGCTCGCCTGTCTCGCCGCCGCCCAGGCCCCTGACTACCTGTCCTACCTGGTCCTGGTCGCGGTCCTCACGGCGGGCGAAGGCGGCATGACGGTCGTCCTGCGTACCCTGCGCTCCCGCCTGATCGCACCGGAGAAATTCGGCAGCACCCTGTCGGCGACCATCCTCATCCTGCTGCTGCCCTTCCCCGTCGCCGGCGTGCTCACCGCACTCACGCCCCCCGACGGGCTCGGCCGCGTCATCACCGCCTGCGCCGCCCTGCAGGCCCTCGGCCTGTTCTGCGCCTTCGCCCGCCTGCGCGCCGACCCCGCCCTACGCACCTGACCCTGCCGCGCTTTTCCCCAACCTGTGGAGAACTCATGTCCGCCGCCGCCCTCGGATCGCACCGCGCGACCGGCCGCAGCATCACCGAGCAGTTCCACGCCTTCGACGCCAACAACCCCCACGTCTACCGGGCCCTGGAACGTATGGCCGCCCGCCGCCTGGCCGCTGGCGCCACCAGGGTCAGCCTGAAGGACTTGTTCGAGGACCTGCGCCGCCAGCTCCCGCACGGAGTCGCCGGGCTGAACAACAACTACACCGCCCTCTACGCACGCCGCCTGATCGACGAACACCCGCACTGGGCTGCGGCGTTCGAACTGAGACGGCGCCGTGCCGCCTGAGACACCCCTGTCTTCCTTCGTCCCGCCTTCACCGATTCGGAGAACCTCTTCTTGCCTGCTCGTCCCCTCGTGCTCGTCGTTTCTCCCGGCGACGAGACCTATCGCGGCTACTGCCTGGAGCAGGTGGCCGCCACGTACGACGTCGTCCTGCTCACCGGCACCGAGCCGTCGTGGGAGGAGCCGTTCATCGTCGACCACACCGTGGTCGATCTGAGCGACCCCGCAGCCCTGCTCGCCGCATGCCGGGCGCTGGCCGAGCGCCACGACCTTGCCGGCGTGGTCACTTGGGACGAGTGGCATCTCGTCCCCACCGCCCGACTCGCCCGCGCGCTCGGCCTGTCCTCGCCGACCGTCGAGGTGATGCGCGCCTGCCGCAACAAGGCCACCGCCCGCACCCTGTTCGCCCGCCACGGCGTGCCGTCGGCCGCCTCGATGAGAGCGCGGACCGTACTGGAGGCGGGACTTGCGACGATGACCCTCGGCCTGCCGGCCGTCATCAAGCCCGCCGCGTTCGCCGGCAGCATCGGCGTCATCCGCGTCGACCGGCCCGAGGAACTCCCCGCCGCGTTCGCGTTCGCCTCGGCCGGCGCGAGCCGCAGCCGCGAGGACACCGGCGTCCTGGTCGAGGAGTACCTCGACGGCCCGGAAGTCTCCGTCGAATGCGTCACCCACCGCGGCGTGACCACGGCGATCGCCGTGACCCGAAAGCACCTGGGTCCCGCGCCCTACTTCGACGAGACCGGGCACACCGTCGATGCCGCCGACCCGCTCCTGGCCCAGGTCGCCCCGGCCGCCGCCGCTGCGGTCAAGGCCCTGGGGATCACCGACGGCGTGCAGCACGTCGAGCTGCGCCTGGTGGACGGCCATCCCCGGCTGATCGAGGTCAACGCGCGCATCGGCGGCGACATGATCGGCCACCTCGTCCAACTCGCCACCGGCATCGACCTGCCCACGGCCGCCGCCGACCTCGCCTGCGGCCGGGCACCGGACCTCACCCCGACCCGCAGCGCAGCCGCCGGCATCCGCATGCTCTACCCGGACACCTCCGGCACCCTCACCGCCCGGCACATCAACCAGCCCTTCGCCGCCCGCACCCCCTGGCTACGGAAGGTGCAATGGATCCGCGAGATCGGCGACCAGCTCGCCCTGCCGCCCGAGGGCGACCTGTTCACCGCCAGGGCCGGGTTCTACCTCGTCACCGGCCGCACCACCGCCGAGGTCACAGAACGCCTCGACACCGCCGCCGATGAGATCACCATCACCACCAGGGGGGACCAGTGACACCGCAGCCCGATCCGCACCACGAGATCGACGGCGACGTCTACGTCCGGCCGCGCCACCTCGCCTCCACCACCGGAATCGGCGACCCCGCCCTCGCCCCGCTCCTCGACATCGGCTGGGACCTGCGGCACGACCGGGACTACAACGTGTACGTGAGCGCACCCGACCGGCGCGTACGCCTGGGCTACCTGCCCGAAGGCGAGGACGACGGACTGTGGCGCATCAACGCCTTCAAGGACTCCTTCGGACGGCCCACATGGGGCGTGTGCTTCAACGACCGCGTCCCCACCGAGTTCGTGACCGCGTTCACCACCGTCCTCGCAACCGCGTACGAGCAGGGACCGGACGCCTACCTCGCCCGGCCGGTCTCCGGCAACGACGAGCACGACCCCTTCCTCGCCGTCGTGCCCCTCCTGAAGCAGGGCTGGCAGATCGACCATCCGCGCTGGGGCGTCTTCGCAATCCAGGCCCCGGACGGGCACGCCGGCCTGGAATTCACCTCCGGCGACCTCGATCCGGAAGCCGAACTGACCACGCGCGATGCCCGCTGGCAGCTGTGGGCGGGCAAGTCCATCGACCGGCCAGTCTGGTACGCCACCGCCAGTA
This sequence comes from Streptomyces sp. NPDC051976, assembly GCF_040680795.1. Lineage (NCBI taxonomy): Bacteria > Bacillati > Actinomycetota > Actinomycetes > Kitasatosporales > Streptomycetaceae > Streptomyces > Streptomyces sp. NPDC051976. The sequence continues at coordinate 208,140 of NZ_JBFAXL010000007.1, read as the reverse complement.
CCCACACTCCCGTCGCCCTGCTCACCGCCGTCACCGAGTGCATCGCCGATCCGGCGCCCCTGCCCCGGTGGCGCGAGGCGACCGCCAGCTACATCAAGGAGATGGCCCAGCTCACCCCGATCCTCCCGCCCGGCCCGCCGTCCCCCACTCCGCTCGACGTACAGCGAGCCGTCGCATCCCGCCGTCCGGCCGCGCTGACCGCGGCCAGCGCCCCGCGCTGGAGCACCACCAGCCGACCGGCCCTGCCCGGCCCGCGCCGGTAGCACGCGCCTGACCCGCCAGGAGATCCTCCGTGTCCCTGCAAGCCCCCGAGTTCTTCGCCGAACTCCGCCTCCCCTTTCACGACAGCACCATCGTGGGCAACACCTACCTCGCCAAACCGAACCCAGACGTGCACCTTCGGCTCCGCATCGACTTCACCCGCACCATCCACGCGGACACCTACGGCGGTCTACGCCTCGCAGTCGTCCACCCCGAGCGCGGCGAGATCGATGCCGTCGCCCTCAGCTTCCTGGACCACGGCACCTTCCACCGCCGCGACGTGGCCAGCAACAGGCCCCTGACCAACTCCACTCACGGCACCTTCAACAAGTACCACCGCACCGGTCAACCACCTTGGGAAGGAGCCGAGTTCACCGGGCTTCACGACGCCATCGAGCAATACGTCGCCGTCTGGTTCCCAGGGGCATGGGCGGCGCCTGCGCCGGACCGCGCCGCCAGCCGAAGCACACACGACTCCCGCCCCGCCGACCGCGCGCAGCGGCACTCGCACCCGTTGAGCCGCGACCTCCCCTCCCGGCAGCCTGTCCTTCCTGCGGAGCAGCTCCGCAGGTGATCACTGCCCCGTTGACAAGCTCGACCCGGCCCCGAGCGTGCAGGCCCTGCCCCGTCACCTCGACGACCCCGCAACCTCCGGCCCCGGTCTGGCCACACCCGATGACCTTCCTCGTCCCCTTCTCCAAGGAGTCCGCTACCTCGTGCACGCACGATTCGTTCGATCCGCTGCTGCCGTCGCTGTCGCGGCGGCCGGCACCCTGATCTGGGCGCCGGTCGCCAGCGCCGAGCCGTCCGAGCCGCCCCCCTCGGCCACCGCCGCTCCCGCCGAAACACCGGCCCCGGACGTCGGCAGCGTCGAGATCACCGCGAAGGACGCGGCCGGAGGCTTCCTGTCCTCCGCCACGTTCCTGCTGCTCGACTCCACCGGCCAGGAAGCCGGACACGGGCAGAGCGACATTCATGGGAAGGTGACCTTCCCCGACCTCGCAGCGGGCATCTACCGGCTCAAGCAGACAGCTACCGGCAGCCCGCTGTATGAGGTCGTAGCCGACCAAGACGTCATCGTCACCCCGGGCGCGACCACCCAGCTGACACTCACGGTCCCGTTCGAGGCCGCCAAGGTCCTTGTGCAAGCCAAGGACGACAAGACCGGCAAGCTCCTGCCCGGCGCGACCGTGAACATCGGCACCGGCACCGGTGCGCTGCTCACCCTGACCACGGGCGCCAACGGAACGGCCTACGGCGAACTGCCCGTGTCGAGCCGCAGCACGACGTTCTGGGTCAAGGAGATCAAGGCCCCCGCCGGTTACGACCTCTACAAGCCGACGAAGACGTTCACCGCCGGCCCCGGCGCCCCGGTGACCGTGACCGTCACCAACACCCGGACGGCCACCGGCCCGAAGCCCGATCCCTCAGACAAGCCGACGCACAATCCCACCCACTCCCCGTCCAGCCCCGGCAAGCCCAGCAGCGGTACCGCAGGGGGCACGCCCTCCGCCTCGGGCAGTCAATCGCCGGATGCCGACTCCTCATCCGTGACCGCGACCCCGGTCGGGAACTCCACGCCGAAGACGCCGACGGGCTCCCTCGCCCACACCGGAGCCGACGCCACACCCTGGCTGATCGGCGGCGCGGGCGTGCTGATCGCAGCAGGCGGAGGCGCATTCCTCCTGGCACGCCGCAGCCGCACGGACACTCGCGCCGACGACTCCACCGAGAGCTGACCTGCCCTCCACACCGCTCCATTGCTCCGAACCCCCGGATTCCACAGCCTGGAATCCGGGGGCTCTGTCGTCCATCTCGGCTGCGGTCTTCTCCCGGCGCTGGACCTCGGTCATCTGGTCCTGCTCAGCGTCCTGTTGCGCCTTGACGAACGCGACCAGGTCTTCGGCACTCCCGAAACCGAGCTGCTCCACGAGCTTGCGCACGGCGGCCCGGCCCCCCCGCACAGGCTGTGACTGGTCACGGTAGTTGTCACCTGGTGACAGATGGCGTGAACGGCCTGAGGTGTAGCCGCAGCTCGGGGAGCGTTCTCGGTGACAACGACCGCGCCCGATCAGACCGCTCTGGGTTACCTTGTGCCGTGCTCAGCGGTGGCGGTGGGAGGCTTGGCGTCGTGAAATCGAGTAGATATCTCGGGCAGGCCGCCATGGAGGCTGCGGTGCTTCCCTCGCGGGCGGCCTACCTCATCGCGGTCGGCAGCGAGGGCGGGTTCCGGGTCGCGGTGACGGTGGCCAGCAGTCGATGGGGAGGCATGACCGAGCCCATCGTCGAGGTCTCGGCATCGGGTCTGTCCGAGCACCACGAGCAGGCCGTCCGCATCGCCGGCGTCGAGGCGCTCGTCAACGTGGATGCTGATCCTCAGGCTGCTGAGGAGATCGGGGAGAGTCTGGGGCTGACCGTCGTCGCACTCGCGGACATTCGGAAGGACGCGGTGGCGTTCACCTGCTCCCCGGACGAGGTCAGGGAGTTCACCGATCGGTCGTATCCTCCGATCGCGGCGAGCCCCGACGGACCGCTGTGGCAGTTGGCCGTGGCTGGCGGTGTGGACCCGGGCCGGGACGAGCACGCCAGGGTGAGCGAGCGGGAGGATGAGTTCGGCCGCTACCAACTGCAGAACGACACCAGGATCCAGGGCACGGTCGAGCAGTTCGGTGAGTACCGGAGCACCACCCCGGGACACACCCCGCTGGTCTTGTGGGTAGCCGAGGAAGACGGGTTGGCGGACAGCCTCGGCTTCTGGAATACCCGAGCCCTGCGGCCGGTGGACACGATCGACATGCCGATGCTGCTGCTGCCCGGCGCCGATGCCGTCAAGCACTGGATGCAGTTCCCCCAGCAGGTGGCCCACCTCCTGGGTGCGCGACCGGGCCAGTTCGAGCCCGACGTGGTCCTGGTCAGCCGCTCGGCGTCGCCCGAGCAGGTGCTGGAGCTCGCCTCGGTTCTCGGCCTGGACGCCACCAACGAGGAGCCACGGGCGGGAGTGCGCATCCCCGCACCGCCGGCTCGAACCGCCCCGTTCACCTTCCGGACGGACCTGGACCCGTGGCACTGGGTGACCCTAGAACGTCACTACGGGGTCCCGACGTCCTTCGACGTGCAAGTCTTCGCCGACGGGCCGAGCACACTGCGCTTCACCCCGCCCGTCCGGTTCAATGGTCAGGCCGGGGCCCTCGTGAGGTTCTGGGGCGAGCCCCTGCTCGGCCTGCCAGCCCGCCGCTCGCTCGCCCGGCTCGTCCACCCCGACGCTCAGTGGCGGAACGGCAAGCTGCAGCTCGCGTTCCTCCCCATCAGCCATCAGCTCGCCGTCCAGATGACGTTCGTCCTGCTGCCGCAGGCCACGGAGCAGTTGCTGGACGACGCCACCGCCATGCACCAGTTGTCCTCGGCTGGCCGCCTGGGCGCGGCCCTATCCGAGCGCGCCGATAGCTCCGCGCTCCTCGAACCTGGCGTCTACGAGGCGGCCATCGCCCTGACCACGCCGCGGTCCAAGGAGCTGATGAAACGGCTACAGGAGCTGCGGGCAGACGGAAGCCCGGACGCCGACCTCGCCGAACTGGCCGCCACGTGGGGCGGCCGGTCCGAGCGCCGGTACCTGCCAGCCGACAAACTGAACAACGTCGGGGTGGAGGACCGGGCGGCTGCCCTGGAACGACTGTGCGCCCTGGGCTGGGCCGAGCGCGGCCTGGAGAGCACCTGCCCCTCGTGCGCCAGCCGCTCCTTCGTGCCCCTCAACCAAACCAGCGGCTCCCCACAGTGCCCCGGCTGCGGGGCCGTGTCCGCGTACCAGTCCGGCAGTGCGCCGACAGCCGTGCAGTACCGGCTCGACAGTTTCACCGACCGAGCCAGCGACAACGGCCTATTGCCACACCTGCTCGTCATCGCCGAGCTGTGCCGACGCAAGCCCCGCTCCCACTTCCTCCCCGGCACCGACGTCACCTTCAACGACGGTGTCCAGGAGGAGGTGGACATCTTCGGGATCTGGGACGGGAAGGTCCTCTCTGGGGAGGTGAAGACCTCAGCCTCGGAATTCAACGAGGCACAGCTCCGACGCGACGTCGCGCTGAGCCAGAGACTCGGAGCCGACATCCACCTGCTCGCCTCGGTGGCCCCGGTCGCAGAGGAAATCCGGGACACCGCACGAAAACTGTGCAAAGCGGCTGGGCTGGAGCTGGAGGTGCTGGACCAAGCCGACCTTCGCCCGCCCTCCCACAAGGCCGCTCCCGCGACCGCCGCCGACGGCCTCGGATGGCTGCGCACCGCGACCACCGACCTGGTCGCACTCGTCGAGAATGGCACACCCATCAACCGTGGCCAGGTGGCGCAGATCCTCAAGACCGCATCCGGCGGCGGCGCCCCGGTCCCTGGGCATATCGCCGCTCTCTTCTGGGCAATGAGCGAGCGCAGGGACGAGGCTGCGAAGCTGCTCCACCGCCTTCTCAGCACCCTCGACACCGCGATCCGGGAGCACAACGCCACCGAAGAGCTCGCGGGGCGTTCTCGTTGAAAACCGCCGCGAAAAGTCACAACGACGTGCTGGCGGTTGTGGTAGCTGGGCTAGGCCGGGGCAGTACGGCCGCTCTGTCCGGCGGCCAGATGATCGCGCCACATGTAGCACCAGCGCCCCAATTCGTCCTTCGCAGGGCGGCCGCTGCTGATCCACTCCGCCCGTACATACATCAGGTGCGATTCATCGACTTCGACCCAGCCGGGCACGGGTGAAGGCAGCGCGGTGAACTCGGCGGACTCCGAGCCTGGCACGCGGCTCACCAGGAAGAAGGCTGACGAAAGCCCCTGCGGCCGCAGCCTAACGGGGAAACGCGACCAGCCGCAGGGCCACCCGTCATGATTGCTTCCTCGCTCATGCCAAAGAACCATACCGGTCCCGCTGTTGGCCAGAGTTCGGCCAAGGGGGCGGCAGGTTCCCCGCTGATTGATGCTTGCCGACCCTCAAAGCCCGCGAAGGCGCGCAGACGGCATAGGAGGATCCGGCCGCCAATCTGCCCGGCCGCGGTCAGCCTCGGTGACACGCGATCAGGGTTCGCTGACACAGGACAGTAACTCTCGTGCGAGGAGGTTAGGCGCGTGCGGCGGGCAGGTCGTAGCGGCTGACAGCCACGTAGGTTTCCGGCGTCGCTGCTTCGAGGAGGCTCTCGTCTGGCCACAGGTCGAGTTCCGGCTCCTGGGGGCGACGAAGAAGGTCGCTCCAGTCGCTCGCTGCACCGCGCTCGTAGGCGTCGCGGAGCAGGGGGCGCAGCAGTGGGCGGGCTTCCTCCTGCTGTTCGTGGAAGATGCGCCGTTCGGTGAGTCGCTGTTCTTCCTGGGCCTCGTCGCTGAGTTCTAGGTCGGCGGGCGGCTGGTCCTCAGCGCGGAGTCCTGGGGTGCGCCGGGCGATGGCGAGGTCTTCCTCGTGGAGGCGCTCGCAGGCGGCGAACAGCTTCCGGGACATGCCGAGGTGGACTTCCGTGCCGGGGATGCGGCAGCTCAGGAAGTCGTCGAGGCCCATGGAGCGGATTCCAGCGCGCAGGGCGTGCTGTTCCGTGCCGGTCGCTGCTCCGCGGGCGTCGGCCCGCATGGCGAGTGTGAGGGTGTCGTCCTCCAGGGGAGTGGTCAGCCCGGAGCGCCGGCGGCGGGAGGCTCGGTCGGCGGCAACGGGTACGGTGCGCAGCTGCGAAGCGGGAGCCGAGCGCAGTGCCAGGTAGGCCAGCATCTGGGCGCGGGCGGCGCCGATGAGCGCGTCGTCGCTGTCGCCGAGGTGGTCCTCCAGGTTGCCCGGGCCCGCCGCCTCGTCGTCGTCGGCCTCGGACCCGGCAGGGGAGAGCGGTGGCTGGCCGGTGTGCAGGTCGTGGTCGATGGTGAGGAACAGGTCGTCGTCGGGCCGTACGGACGCTCCGACCAGGACGGTGCGGTGGGCGTACGAGCCGAGGGCCTTGCTGCCGGCCGCCAGTTGCGCCCACCCCTTGCGGAGCGTGCTGAGCCCCACGTCGCCGCCTTTGGCCTCGATCAGCCAGTACAGCTCTTCTGCCTGGTGGTGGCCCCATAGGTCGGGCAGCCTTTTCTTCGGGTCCTTGAACGTGCCGTACAGGGCAGGGACGGGTCCGCCGAGTTCGAGGTGCTCGGTCTGGCCGAGGCCCAGCAGTGAGCGGCAGGCCCACTCGGTCATCGTCATGCCCAGCCGGTAGCTGGCGGCGACCTTGGCGCTGCGCTCGGTGCCGTGTGCGTAGACCGGGTTCCAGGTCAGGCGTCGGCCCTTGGCCCCCGGCACGGGATGGCGTGGCGTCACGGGGTGCGCGCCGAGATAGGCGTACAGCGGGGACACCCGGGCGACGAGTTCCCCGTGTGCGTAGCGCGGCTGGTTCTGCAGGTGCGGGGTGACGTCGCGGCCGACTTCGGTGGCGGCCTTGATGATCTCCCGCCATGTGGTGGTCGGCGCGTACCAGCCGTCGGCCGCCGGGAACCCGTCCGATCCGGTCCACATCTTGTGCTGGGCCGTCCGCCACTGCCGCCGAGGCTTCTTCGCTGGCCCGTTACGGAACAGGACTGGTATGTCGAAGCTGTCGGCGTAGGTCAGCGGTGGCTCATCGGGAATGTGTGCGGGGATCATGCGGATCACTCTGCCACGGGGTCAGCCCGCCCGGGGCCGGGCGGGCGTTCTGGGGCCGCGGCGGGAGTGATTCGGTTGCTTTCCGGAATTGGTGTTCGGACACATCTGGGACTGTGGGATCTCAACTCCCGTGACCTAGCCCGATGCCGTGAGGTGCCGATCTCCGGGCTGTCCCAGGGCGGTGGCCGCCAACCGTCTGTGCATGATGGCCATCTCCGTGGCGCGCCCGCTCAGTTTCCCTGTGGGTCATTCGTTTCACCCTGGCCTTGCCGTTCGGCGACCAAGATCTCAAAAAAGTGGCTAAGCGGTGTCTTACCTGGTCACAGGTCTGGCCGACTCGGCTGGACTGAGAACGGGGTTTCCTCTTGCCCCGGCCCTGTAGAAGTTGACGCGGCGTCGGGGTGCGAGGGGGGTATCCTCCACGGGCTGGTGAACGTGGACGTGAGCAGGCAAGGACGAAGCCGGTACCTCGGTGAGGTACCGGCTGGGGTGGGAGGCGGAAGGGTTCACCAGTAGTTCTTGGGGACGGCTCCACCTGGGCCTGCTGACTTTAGGTGGGATCCGGTTCCATGTCGGGGATCTCGAACATCGTGTCGGTAGGCTGCTCGAAGTGGAATCGGCCGCGCATGTTGATGTGTCCGTACGTCAAGCGGGGGAGCTGGCGGAGGTCGCTTTGGGAGATGGCTCTGCCCTGGGCGCGCATTTTCTCGACGATCTTCTGGATGTAGACCGTGTTGAAGAGGGCCACGGTGTTGAGGACGAGGCCGAGGACGCCGAGCCGGTTTTCCAGACCAGGGTAGTAGTCGGGGAAGGGGCCGTCGATGCCGTGGCAGATACGCCTGGCGAGGTCGGCGCGTTCCTTGTGCAGCCTGCTTTGTGCTTCGATCCCGCTCCGGTACGCGGGGTTGTCGTAGAGGCGGAGCAGATGACGTGTTTTGGCGATGCGCCCGAAGGATACGATCGCTGATCCGAGGTCGGTGGGCTGGCCGTTGCGGGTCACGATCCGCAGCGCGTCGTGTGCGCTGACGGCGCCGTGGCGAATCGAGCCGATCACCCGCAGGATGTCCTCCCAGTGTGCCGCGATCTGCGAGAGGTCGATCTGCCGGCGTGTTGCGCCCTGGAGAGGTCCGTAGTCCGCTGACCTGTCGATGCGCCAGAGCCTGGTGTCATTGATCTGGTGCAGAGCGGGCTGGTAGGAGTAGCCGGAGAGGGTCAGAAGGCCGAAGACGAGGTCCTCGTGCGTTCCGGCCTCGGCGACGATGGCTTCGGGGTGTCGGCTGTCCCGGATGCTGGTCTGGTCCCGGTACGTCGTAAGGGTGTTGAGTGCCTCCAGCGCGGCGCTGGGCCGACCGCTGACCATGCGCCCGGACAGCTGGATGGCTTGCTCCGTCAGCACGGTCAGCCAGGTGACTTCGGACTTTCCTTCGGGCACGATGCGCAGGCCAGGCTGTGGTGTGGGCAAGACGAAGCTGTGGCCGTCCACAGAGGCGAGGCGCTCCCCGTCCAACTGCAGGGTGGTGAGTACGTCGCTCTCCGCGCTGAGCATGAGGGTGGTGCACGCCTCGATCACATCGGGGCGGAAGTACTTGCGGCTGATGCTGGTGAGGCGGTCGAGTTTGAGGGCGTCCTTTTCTTCGTTCGCGACGGCTTCGAGGCCGATATTGCAGCCGTACGCGACCATCACGGCGGCTACGGACAGCTCGAATTCCGGGTGAGGGGAAGGATTGCCGTTGCGGGTGGTGAACGCGGCGATCCCGCCGGTTCGGCTCAGCACGTCCAGCACCACTTGGGGCAGCTCTACCCTGGGGAGCATCCTCTCCACCTGGCGACTCAGGCTCGTTGGACGCGGTGGTTGCCCCTTCGACAAGGCCAAGCCGCCGTTGCCGAGCGTGATGTGAGCGCCCTCGGGCAAGCGGGAGGCGACCTTGACGAGGTCGGCGTGCAGGCTTCTGCCCGCGCGGTCGAGGTAGGCGCTGGGGTCTTCGGGCAGATCCAAGCTGGTGAGCAGGCTGGGCCGGACCTGTGCCCAGATCTCGTCCGACAGGAGTCGCGCGAGAAGGTCTCCCCAGCGGGAACAGCCTTGAACGAAGATCTCTCGCTTGCACAGAAGCCGGTGGAAGGTCTTCACCACGCACAGGGCGTAGGCCGACAGGTTAACCGCGCCGCCGGACTGTTCCAGGCCACCCTCCACGAGGCGCTTCCAGGAGCCTTCCAACAACGTGGTGTCGATGTCATCGAGCCGTACGTCCTCGCGATCAAGCAGAGGCGGCAAAGCGTGGAGCGCGGTCAGTGCCGCCTGGCCCGCGGGACGTGCGCCGAAGCGGACCCTGTCGACAAGGACCGGTACGAGCGTCCGTACGTCTCGGAACCGCTCCAGTGCCTTGGCACGACGGGCCTCATGGGTATCGGAGTCTTGGGCCGGCATGTACTCCAGGAAGTTCTTGGCCGCCCGCTTGAGAGTGTCCCGGTCAGCGACCGTCTCCAGCACGGCGCGCGTGGAGTCGGTGTCGGTGACTGGGTCGGTGATTTCACCGCTGTCCTGGTCGATACTCTCCGCCACGGAGTGAAGGATGGCGAGCAGCGCCTGTCCGACCAGGGTGCCGTCCGGGCCGAACTTCGGGTAGGCGTTGACGAGGGCCTTGTCGGCCCACCTCTGGGGTTTGGCGATGAAGCTCTCGGTGATCAGCTTGTCGAGCATGTCGATGGCGTCGTCCAGGGCGCTCGTCTCCAGGCGCTTGATGGCCGCAAGTACTGCAGCCCGCTTGCCGGTCTGCTCTTTCAGACGGGGTACCCGCTCGGTCAAGGCGTGATCGGCTAGCTGCGCCAGCTTGCGGTCGGGGATGGACGAGACGTCCACATCAGTGAACCCGAGAGCGCGGATCTCGTCTGCGCGTGACAGCGCCTTCACGAGGTTCGCCCACGAGGGTACGCCGACACCGCGGCGCAGGCCGTCCAGACGACTGGTGCGCTCGTCGGGGGGAACCTCCATCAACCAGTCGATGATGCGGACTTGCTGAGGGTTCATTTTGGAGACGAGTTCCTTCGACACCGCGTCTTCGGCTCTACCCCGGCAGAGCGTCACCAGGTCACGCAGCGTCGACTCTCGGGGGAGGAGCACACGCTGTTCGTGGAGCCAGACCAGGACCTGGAGCATCATCGCCTTCGGCCCGTCCGTGGAGTACTTCAGCCGGTCTTCCAACCAGGCCACGAGCTGGGCTTTGCCCTCAGGGAAGGAAGTCCAGCCGTGTTCCCGTCTGATCTCTCTTACGTGGTTTCGGACGGTGTCGCTGTTCTCCCCGTACAGGCTGATCTTGGTGAGCGGGTCGGAGATGCCGAGTTGCTCGCCCACGCGCAGCACCAGGTCCTCCGGGATCCTCTCCATGTCGGTCTGGAAACGGCCCAGTAAGCGCACGACCGTCAGCTGCACGGCGAGGCCGAGCCGGTTGTGCTCGCCTCGCTTGCTTTGGATCAGCCGCTGGTCTTCCTCGCCGAGCCGGAGATGGGGCCAGTCGCACTCCGGGATTCCGTTGATGAACGACGGGTACCCCGTGCTCCACTTCTGCCGCTCCTCTGCGCCGAGCATTGCCTCTCCTGACGATCGGATTGTCACGCGGGGCAGATTCGGGCCGTCGACGGGGCCGGGTCAAACCGGACTTCGGGAGTGGTCGGCCTTAGCCTGCGCGTTTCACTTGCTGCTGTGTCCGGATCTTGAGCGGGAACACGAAAGTGCCTTCTGAACTGGGATGATGAGGCTTGTCTAGGGCTTCTGTCACCGCAGCAGGAAGGCACTTTCTGCGTGCACACTACCGGGTCGCGTCCCAAGCTCGTCGTGTCGACCGACGGTCGCGGAGTGGTCAGCCACGCCGGATCCCGCCTGCTGGCCGATCTCGCCGACGCCACGGGCCTGACCGGCTCCTTCACCAACGCGTTGCACCGGTTGCGGCCGCGTGGCACCGGCCACGATCCCGGCCGGGTGGCGGTCGACTTGGCGGTGATGCTCGCTGACGGCGGCGAGGCAATAGCCGACCTGGCCCTCCTGCGCGATCAACGCGAGGTATTCGGTCCGGTCGCCTCCACCCCCACCGCTTGGCGCGTCCTGGCCGACATCGACACCGCCACACTCGCGGCACTGCGCACGGCCCGCGCCGCTGCCCGGGAGATCGCCTGGCTGCAGTCCGCCGAGACCCGGCGCGGGATACCGATCTCCCGCGCGGGCGGACGCGACGTGCCTGGCCTGGTTCTGGACCTCGACGCCACCCTCATCACCTGCCACTCCGAAAAGGAACAGGCAGCCGCCACCTACAAACACGGCTTCGGCTTCCATCCGCTGCTGTGCTTCCTGGACAACACCGGCGAGGCTCTGGCCGGCCTGCTGCGGCCGGGCAATGCCGGCGCGAACACCGCGAGCGACCACATCACCGTCCTGGACGCCGCCCTCGCCCAGATCCCCGATGCCCATCGCCACGGCACCGACATCCTCATCCGCACCGACAGCGCTGGAGGAGCCAAAGCATTCCTGACCCACCTGCGGAATCTGCGGGCTCAGGGCATCCGGACCTTCTTCTCCGTCGGCCACCCCGTCACCGAACCGGTCCGGCGCGCGATCCGGGCCCTGCCCGACCGAACCTGGCACCCGGCCCTGGAACAAGACGGATCCCTGCGCGGCTCAGCCGAGGTCGCGGAGCTGACCGGCATGGTCGACCTGGCCGGATATCCCGACGGCACCCGCATCATCGTGCGACGTGAGCGCCCGCATCCCGGCGCCCAGCTCTCCCTGTTCGACCTTGACGAGGGCATGCGCCACCAGGTCTTCCTCACCGACACTCCCATCGCGGGCGGCGGCGGATCCACCCAGCACCTCGAGGTCCGCCACCGCGCGCACGCCCGCGTCGAGGACCGCATCCGCTGCGGCAAAGCCACCGGCTTCGACCGCTTTCCCTCGCGGCTCTTCCAGGTCAACGCGGCCTGGCTGGAGCTGTCACTCACCGCAATCGACCTGCTCGCCTGGACCCGCACCCTGCTGCTGGACGGCGAACTGGCCACCGCCGAGCCGAAGAAGCTCCGCTACCGGCTGCTACACGCAGCCGCCCGCATCACCCATGGAGGCCGCCGCCTCCACCTGCGGATCGCCGCCACCTGGCCCTGGCGACATGAGCTGGCGAACGCCTTCGCCTGCCTCGCGGCGCTGCCCAGGCCAGCCACCTGACCAATGGCGCTGCCCTGTCCACCCACAACCCGAGGAACCCGGAGCACCCGACCCGAGCGTCGGGCCCCCGGCATACCCACCCACCGAAAGCCACGGCCCACCACAGTCAGCCCAACTCGGCCAACCCAACTGAAACGGGGAGGTTAGGGCACATTTTTGAGATCTTGGTCGTCGACCCGCTTTCTGCGCGGCTGTCCGAGTGGCTCGCGACCGTTTCTGACGGCTCGGGCTTCTACCGTCCTCGGCCATGGAGAACGTGTGGATCGAGCCGGGCAGCAGCGCAGATCCCGGCTACACCGACGATCAGCTCAAGCGCGCGAGAGGGTTCGCGGAGCAGGACGTCCAGGCAACGCGGGTGCAGCTTGCGGCGCGCTTCGGACTCGGCGACGTGTGCGCCGAGATCGCCGAGCAGTCCAGCCTGGCGGTGAGCAGTGCCCTGGAACCGCTGGCACGGCAACTCGGCTACGCGGCCGAGACACTTGAGCGATACCAGCGCGTCACGGTGTTGGCAGGCACGGAATTCCGTGAACGTCTCGCCACGTCCTCCGTCCACGTGCCGTGGAAGTGCGTGGTCGCGGCCTGCGTAACCGACCCGGCCGAGCGCTCGCGTCGTGTCAGGCTTCTGCTCGGGCGGCTCGCCGGCGCCGAGCGGGCGGGATGGCCGGCCGTACTCGACGCCGGGGAGTACTGCCGGGCCCTGGGCCTGGCGGACGGAGCGGCCTGCGGTACGGAGACGCCGGGCGAGATCGTCGCTCAGCTCGGCCGCGCAGGGGTGCGGGAGGCCGTGGTCGCGGAACTGACCAAAACCCCGGAAGCCGTCCTGTCCATCCTGCGGGAGCCGACCGTGCGGGAGGTTCTCCAGGACCAGGAGGTTGCCCGGTACGTGCGCGAGCAGATGCGCCCCGTGCCAGACCCGGACGAAGAACTGCTCAACGAACTGATCGGCGACGACGAACGCGACCCGCGTGCCGACTGGACCATCCGCTACTTCGGTCTGGCCCACAAGTGCAGGGAACTCCTCCTGCTGGGCCCTGACGATTTCGCACACGTCGACGACCCCGACGTGTGGCAGTCCGTCGAATCCATCCGTGACTCGGTCGCATCCTGGGCCGGCCGTGTCCTGGAGAAGCGCCCCCGAACGATCCGACTCCTCTCTGGAAAGTAGAAACCCGTGCCTATCCCCAATGCCGCTGGCCGCTACCCCAACGCCGTACGCGACGTCCTCGACCGGCAGGCTCTGCGGTGCATCCGCCAGGGCGGCAGCGAAGCCGAACAGCTCGCCCGGATGCAAAGCGTCGTCCGGTCGAAGATCAACGTGCTCTCCGAGGAATACCGTCCTGTGTTCGACCGCGCGGTGAAATCGATGTGCACCACCTCGTTCAACAAGGTCTGCAAGGAACTTCGTATCGCTGCTCTCGCTGGTCCGGCCGGACCCACACAAGGCGGCACCACCGTCATGGGTCCGAGCTGCGGAACCGGAGCATCGGGCCCTGGCGACGCTACGGTTCCCGGCTCGCACGGCGCCGCGTCCGACGACGAAAGGGTCGTGGCGAAGGTCCTGATCGGTGAGGGCGGCGAGCTGACGGAGAAGTCGGCCCAGCAACTCGTGCTGGAAGACCTCGACCGCATCATGGAAGTCCTGCCTCCTCTTGCCGAGCGCGACTTCATGGAAGCGGACCGGCTTGAAAGCGCGGCCAAGGAATCCGCTCAAGGAGCCAAGGAGCACAGGGCCCGCGGAAACCGTATCCTCGCCCTGTTCAAGCGCTACGACAGGCTCGTTGTCGGCATCGACAGCATCCCCGGCATCTTCAACCTCGCCGACTACCTTGCCGAGGTCGGAGCCCAGGCCCTTGGCCTGGACGACGAAGACGCCGAGCTCCTCCGGTACGCGGGCGCCCTGTGACCGAGTCCACGTGGCACAAAGAAGTCAAGGACTGGGGTGTGGCCACCGAAATCGCACTCGGGAACCGCAGAGCCGACTGCCTGCTGCGCTGCGGCAAGCGGGCAGAGATCCAAGCCCACCGGCTTGCCCCGGTGGAGGTCGCCGGCCGGGAGGCCCACACAGACCTTTGGATCCTCGACTGCCGAGCCGCACACGCGCGCAACCGCCTCCTGGTCTGGGACGACCCGGATTTCGGCACACTGTTCCGCTGGAACCGCGCCTGGCAGGGTTTCGCGGTGGCCAAGCGGCCCGCCTTCCTCAACACGAAACTGGACATCAGCACGGGCCGCGGCACCTTCCTGGAAGTGACGGGTTGGATCTTTGACGGATACCGCGCTCTCGGTTCCGGCAGGCTCCATACCGCTGCTGCCATGCGCTCATGGATGCGCTACGACACCCCGCTCGCCCCGCACCTGGTGGTGACCCCGTGACCTTGGATCCACGCCGCACAGGGACGGGAAAGCGCTACCGCACCGTCGTGATCGAGCTGGACGCTCTCCTCCAGCAGGTGCCAGCCGAATACCACGCGGCCGGTGCGCTCGTGGAACACATGGTGACAGCCAGGGCCTTCCATGCCGACTCCCTGTTCGGCGAATGCCCGGTTCCAGTGGCCGCGCTCCTGTACCGGCCCACCGCTGACACCCACCCGGCACTGATCGTCGTTGATGGCCTGGCCGAGACCTGGGTCATGGAATTCGACGTCTGGCACGACCAGGTCCGCTATCACATCACCGGCTTCTACCCGCCGGAGAACGGGCGCCTCGACCACACTCGATCTTCGTCGACCTCGCCGTGCCCAAGCGTGAAATCGCGAGCGTTCGCGGTTCACCACGCATTCGACACCGCCGGATTGATGAGGTAACGCGCATCGACCGAAACCCAAATGATCAGCATGGTCATCCGTGGTAACTTCCCGGTTCTCATGACGAGTTGGAGGGCGTTTGAACAGCGAGTTCCTGCTCGGCCTGATCGCTGCGGGAGCGGCGTTCGGCGGAGCTCTCCTGGGCGCCGGTGCTGCAGTCATAGCCGGACGCAGTCAGGCCAGTGCAGCCCGCTACCAAGCCGATGCCCCATGGATCAGAGAACTCCTGCCCTCGCTCTGCGCAGAGTTCCTCCTCCAGGCGGAGCAGGTCTACCAGGACTATCAAGCCATGTACGAGGACGCGTTCAACGAACGCTGGGACGAGATGGAGCGCCGGGCCCGGGACCTGGAACCGCAACCGTTGAAGCGGGCCTTCGCCGCACTCGAACTTCGCGCTCCAACGGACCTAGTCGACATGGCCACTGCGCTTCAGCAGTCTCTCCTGTACGACCATGCCCCAGAACCAGTCCGGCTCGGCACGGTACGAAGAGACCGGGGCCAACAGATGGCGGCTCGAACCAGATTGTCCGGTGCCTACCACGGCCAGCACAACCTGTTCTTGAAGGCGGCCAGATCCGCTCTCAACGTCGGTGCCCATGAAGCGCCGGCCCGGGGAGCCTGGCTGCCCTTGTGGCGCCGCCAACTGTAAACGGAGTGCGGCGCTCGGCGACAGAGCGCTCACCAGAGCACGCACTTGCCCCGCAGTCCGGCACCGACCTCGGCGCGAGAAAGGTGAACCTCGATACGTTGTCCAGGGACGAGCTGTCCGCCGACATCAAACTCAGCCCAACCGCCACCCCTGCCATCCAACTCAGTCGCCGCAGGCCACAGGGCTGAACGCAGAAACACATGCCATATCGCCACCTCGAAAGCAAAGTTTGCCGCCGCAGGTCGAGTTCCGGCGGGCTGAGTTCACCGCCAATGGACGCAAGTTCGCCGGGGGCAGACAGGAAAGAACACAGAAAGACTGGCCAACGAGTGCGAGGGCATGTCAACGTAAACGACCTTGCAAGAAATCCCAGGTCAGAGAGGTGATTGCCCGTGACCGTAGCCCCTGCGGGCCCCGGTTTCTCCACCACCGTCGAAGCACTGCGACTGCGCGAGTGGCAGCTCGGCCCCGGCCAGCCCACGCTGGTCATGGACCAGTTCTCCGCGGAGGACTTCCACCTGGTCGTCGATGACCGCGCAGACGTACACGTCAGCAGCAAGGACGGCCGGTTCTACCTCGGCTGGTTCCCGCTCGGGCGTCCGGGCACGGACGGCGAGGGATGGAAGATCTCGGTCACCGGCACCGCCAAGGTGCCCGGCTACCACGTGTCGTTCGACATTGAGACGCCAGCCGACATCGTCGCCGCCGCGGTAGCACGCGTGCTGGAGACCTCTCGCCGTCTCTGACAGCGCGGACACCAAGAGGCTGAGGCCCCAGTCAGCAAGCTGGCCGTCCGAACGGCCGCCCGCTCCCACGTAGCCCTTCACCCGAGCCCCCAGGAGGCTGTTCGTGACATCCCCGGAGATGACCGTCGGCGATCTAATCGACCTGCTGTCCGCCTGCGACCCGAACGCTAGCGTCCGCCAGGCCATGAACCCGTTCTTCCCGATGGCCCATCGCTTGGCGCAGGTCCTGCAGTCGGTCGACGAGACCGGCCGGACCGTCGTCTACCTCGCCGAAGGGTCGGACCCGGACGCACAGCTCGGCCACCTGCCACCGGCGGTCGCCACCGTGCTGACGTGGCAGGGCCCCGTCCAGGCACCCCCGCGCCGCCCCCGCCGCCGCACCGGCGGCAAATAGATACGCACCGAGCCCTTGGAGGCGCCCTGTACCCCGATGACCCGCCCGACTCGTCCACCCCGGGCGGCGGCCTTCCCGCGTTCTGGGTCGGCCCCCGGCACCTGGCTGGTGACGATGGGCGCCTCTACGACGTCGTCGCCGACGTGCTCGCCAGCCTGGGCTGGACGAGCCTGACGATCGTCCGGGGACGGCGCGAGCGGGACGAGACACCTGAGGACCACCAGGTCCTGCGCAGCACCGTCCTGCACATCAGCCCCGACGCTCTGCGCTGGGCCCAATGGGGCTTGGCGGACGAGCCGTTTCACCTGGGCGAGCTGCCGATCGCGTGGCAAATCTCCGCCCGGGCCGAGGCGAGCAGCCCGATTGCCCAGTGGTCGTCCTACTTCACCCGCGATGTCCCAGGCGAGGCGGTGGTCGACTTCCTCGTCGCGCTCGACGCAAGCGACCAGCCTGCCGTGCCGCTTGCCGGAGCCGAGCTGGTCCTCGACGCTGTCGCCGCCCATGGATGGTTCCGCGACATCGACCAGCCCCAGGTAGCAGCGACGGACCCGACATTCACCTCGCACATCAGCCTCGGCGAGGTTCCGCCCCTCATCCAGGACTCCGACTCGCGTGCCCTGTCCTCCGAGGCCGACGAGGCGGGGCTGACTGGATGGCAGGCATGGGCCGAGCCCGCGCTCGGCGCACCGTGCCTGTGGGCGGCCTCATTCGCTGCCAGTGCCCCGCACGATCTCGTCGCCGCCTTCGCGGCCTCCCTCAGCTCGACCGCACCGGTCCTGCGGCGGGTACTGCCCGAGGCCACCCGGGAACGCCTCCTGCGCACCCAGGCTACTTAGTGCTCAAATAGGTCCGTACTCCCCGTACCCTCTCGTAGGTTCTTGCTTGCTCGAATGATCACCAAGCGTCACTGAAGCCCTTGACAAACGCCATTGGGAATCAGCGATGAGCGGGGCAGTTCGTAGCCAGCGGGGAGCACACCGGATACCGATGGCGTACTGCCGTCCCCGCTGAGCTGAAACTGCAAGGACGTCAGTTCGAAGAGTCGGCGAAGCAGCGCTTCGGGTGCGGCTGCCAGATTCCTGGCCAGATAGGGGATCGCGGCCACAAGGTTTGCTCTGTGAATGCTGCCCTGTTCGATTTCGCTTTCCCTGGCTGTCTCCAGGTGGGCAAGGGCTGCGACGCTGGCTTGCTTGCAGCGCTCAAGATCATTGTAATCATCCCGCAATCCACGCGTGTAGGGGTCCGTCGCCGGAAGGTGCTGCGACTGCACGCGGATGTTCTCCTGTCTCCGAGTGATGGCGTCCAGCGCGCGCTGACACCGCTCCCTTTCCTCTTGCCGGTCTTGAAGCGCTCTGTCATCAAGGAGCGCCAGGTCGGCGGCGAGTGGTTGCCAGCGGTGGGCAGCAAGAACATGCTCGGCGTAGAAGGCTGTTGCCGCCTTCATGAGGTCGGTCTCGCTGATGTAGCGGGTTTTGGGGTGTGGGGCGTAGGCGTCGGGTCGGCCACGATTGTTGCCCTTGGGCCAGCAGACGTAGTAGGTCACTCCATGGCGCTGATTGCCATGAAGGCGTCGACCACAAGGGCATACCACCATGCCTCGTAGCACGTAAGCCCGTTGGACTGGACGGTCGTTGGGACGGGTGTCGCTGTCCGCAGCCGGTCGGTGGCGCCGGCGTGAGGCGATTTCGTCAAACATCCACTTCGGAATCAGTGGTTCATGAACGGGATAGGGAGACCAGACCCACATAGCTGGGTCGTTCACCTTGCCGCTCCCGGAGTGCGTAGCTCGGCGGTTGAAGACCTGGAACCCGGTGTACTTCGGGTTGCGGAGGATCTCGTACACGGCCGACTTGCCCCACACGCCCCGGGCGCGCAAGCCGCCTGGCGGTTCGGGTGGAGGGAACCGAGCAGGCTCTGCGTTCAGGCGGTCGGCGATGGCACCGTACCCGAGGCGCTCGTAGTATCTCCAGTGCGCGATCTGCGTAACGGTTTGCGCTTTAAGTCCGTCCGGTTCGAGGCGTGTTTTGGCGGCTCCGCGTCGGGCCCTCACTGGATTGGGCCTACGGTAGATCTTGGCCGTATAGCCGTACGGAGGTTTCCCAATGTTCCAGCCTTCTCTGACGTGCGCACACAGTCCACCCCAGGCTGTTTCCAGCGAGTTGTAGACCTCATATTCTGCGACGGACTGGTTGATACGACGCTGCAGGATTTGCTGTGCTCTTCCACCGTCGATCTTGATCGGCTCGTTCCAGGCGAACAGCCGGACTCCAGCCTGTTCCAATCTCCTCTCGATTGACAGATTTTCAAGCATGCCGCGGGCTACACGCGAAGTGCTCTCGCAGATGACTACGTCGAAACGACGGTGAGGGCTCCGCGCCTCCGCAAGCAGATCCGAGATCCCTCCGTCGCGTGAGATCGGAATGTCGTATCGTTCGTAACCTTCCTTCTGCCCCCGCTTCTCTAGTTGCATCCTCCCGGACTCCACGTCGTAGAAGTGGCAGGCCAGCAGCCAGGATTCAGGAAGGACACCCTTGCACCGGTCCAATTGGCGCATCAACGAGTTACGCGGATCTTGCTGATCCTCGGTGGATGTGCGACCAATCCATGCCACTCGCACTGGCTCATGGAGAAGCGGTAACGACATCGCGAAGGGGGAGACGGCCAGGTCAGATAGTATCTGACCGTGTTGCGAGCGCCCGGAAGGCGCCCTGAGAACGTCAGCCTGAGCCTGCGGCGCGTCCCCCTCGTCCGCCAATGCGCCCGCACCCGTTTTTTCCATGCTAGCTGTTTCCTTTTCCCGAACCAGGATCGATCGTTGATCCCTGTTGCGCCCTGGCCCACTCCAACAGGTCGCGGATTACACAAGCAATATCATGACGTAGGTGCATGCCTTCATGCCCGCTCGTATATCGCGTGGGCCCTTGGCCGATGGTCACGGATAGTCTCCTCGGCTCAAGTTCTCTCCCGTGCGGTTGAAACTCTTGATCGCCATCGTGCTGGTCGATTTGCGGTCGTCTCTCCAAATGCCTCATCTGGCCTCGCCGTTGCTTCAGGTTTTCCGATGGCAGATTCTGGGTGTGTTCTGCCCAAGGGAATCCGGGGAGATTCAGACGAGCGCGCTCTCTTTCGAGTGACGTGAGCGGGTTCCGGCGCCGACTCATGAACGGGGCGTCAGCAACATTTACCGGGCCCATCTCGCTCAGTGAGCCATTTCAGGGTGGCCACCGATCGGGTGACGGAAGGCCGTAACGCACGAAGCTCCGGTGCCATGGAGAGCGGTGTTCGACGTGTCACCCCATCAGCACAGGAGCTGCCTTGGTTCCCTATCTTGCTGCCCTCGACGTACCTCACAGCCTGGTCGAGTAGGCAACAATGCTCATCGTCACCCGCCAGGGTGACCGACGCTGCATACCCCCACTGCACCAGGACGCGCCGGTTGGTCTGGCGCAACTGCCGCCACCCCGACAGCGTGACCTGGGTTTTGTCCAGCTCGACGGCTCCCTCGCCGTGTGCGACCGCGTCGGCGACAACCGCGGCCTACTACTCGGCCGAGCACCGTCGTACGGCTCAAACGTCGGGTCGTCACCGACTTGGTCGGTGCCGTGCTGTGGATTTCACCCACACTATCCGGCCTCGCCCACGACCTGACTGCGGCCCGCACCCATCTCATCACCTGATCTGCCAGCCGCAGGGCGTCCCGATCCTTGCCGACCGCGCCTACCAATGCGCCGCCACCAGACTGAAACGACCACCGCGCGGAGAACTCACTCCCACTCATCGCACCGCCAACCGTGGCCTCGACTCCGTCGTCTGTGGCATGGCACGGTTGAAGTCCTGGCAGATCTTCCGCAGAACCGGGATCAGATCCACCCACATGACCGTCATCCCCAAGGCCGCCCTCACCCCGGAGAGGCAACGCCGAAATGGGCCCGGTGGATCCCGGACGTACAAGATCCCACGCAGCACATAGAACCTTTCCGGGTTCGGTGAAGGCTCTGACGTGCCCAGGGTCTGGTGGAATCACCGCTACCGCAACAGCGGCTTCATGTGATCCCACAGCTCATCTGTCACGATCCACGGCGACGTCCTCGCACCGCACAGAACGCTCAACTCCTGCCCCAGACAAGGCAACCAGGAGCGGTCCACCTCATGTGTTAACCGTTGTAAGCGGGAATGGCGTCCGCGGCCCGGCCCACGTCGCTGAGTACGGGCGAAGCCCGGCCTCCCGTAACGGGGCCGGGCTTCGTGCATGCCGGCGACGTCGGCCAACCGACGCACATGCGCCACACTGCGTATCAGGCGGGACATGTAACTCGCGTGCCGCGGTCCGTCGAAGCCCCGGCCGCGCGGTGGTGACCGGCGCGCACGGATCCCGCCGTCAGTTTGTCGCCGTAGCCTTGGCGAGGGCCTCATCAAGGTGGCGGTCGACGAGGCCCGGGGAGCCGGAGATGATCACCAACAGGTTGCCGTCGCGGATCGCGGTCTGCTTGACCACGCTGCTTCACCCTGCTGCGGTGAACGTCAGGAGCTGGCTCCACTGCTGATCACCGTCGGCGTGGGGTGCGGTCAGCTTCTGCGAGGCGATGTCGACCGGGGCGCCGCCAGTGACGATCTGATAGGTCGGGCAGCCGGTCATGGCGTTGAAGATCCGGCCGATGTTGTCGGAGAGAATCTTTGCGCTGTCGCTGTACAGCTCCTCGGAGATCTCCGAGGAGGTGCCGCCGTAGGTGAAGTCCGCCTTCGCCTCGTGCGGGAAGGTGAGCGTGGCGCCGGTCGCGGCGTCGCCGCCCAGTTCGCTCAAGGCCGGGCAGCCGAGGACGGTCACGTCGTCGTGCCGGGCCGGAAGCTCCGCCTTGGGCAGGTAGCCGCTGCCGAGGTCGCTCGGGTCGAGCAGGCGGGACTTGAGCGCGGCCGAGGAGAGCACACCCGGCTCCTGGACGCCGCCGGACGGCCTTCTCGCCCGGGCAGCCGAGGGGGTCCTGTGCTGCTTCCCGGTGGGGTCGGTGGAGCAAGCGGGCAGGATGAGGAGGGTGGCGGTGATGCCGAGAGCGGTGGTGGCGACGCGTACACGCATGGCGGAACTGACCCCTTGGTGCTAGGCGACGGGTGGTCAGTGCGGGCCCGGGGGCCCGGTGGGATCGTAGAGGAGTGGTGGTCAGTGTCCGAGGTGGCGCAGGCAGTCCTCGAACGTGGCGTGCGTCGCGTCCGCCGGCCCGGAGTGCCGGTTGTACCAGGCAGTGTCGATGCGGGTCTCGTGCTGCTGGTGGCCTGCCCGGCAGCGCAGCCAGATCTCGCCGCGGGTGGAGAGGATGAGCCAGTCCCGGTACGCGCCGCACTCGGTACAGGCGACCATCTCGCCGTCGAGGACGAGGGGCTGCGACCAGGGCATCATCTTGCCGCCAACCTGATCATGGCTCGGCACGCGCAGTTCCGGCGGAAGGAAGTCATCCATGACGACGGCCGGCGCGAAGGGCTCCGGTGCAGGGGCTGGCACTCCGAAGCCGGGCGGGACCTGGCCCTGCAACTGCGCGTGCAGCGCGGCGAACTGACTCAGAGCTTCGGTCGGCTCCTTGGCCTGGCGGCGTATCCGATGAAACACCCTGGCGTCCTCCTCTACCTCGTGACCTCGTCCTGCGCGCTTCATGATCGTGCCCCACGCCCCCGCCGGTTTCAATTCACGATGTCCACAGTCCCCTCCGGCTAGGTTCAGCAGGGAATCGGCTTCTCGGCTGCCCAGATGACGAGTTGGGCGCGGTGCGTGTCTCGGTGCGCGCGGCGGCGTTGCCACGGTGCGCCCAATCACACGTTCGGCGGCCTTACCGACTCTGGGCCGAGGTGTCCTCGCCGCTGTGCTGTCTGCCGGGCGCGGAGGGCATGGTGGTTGTCACGCGTGTCGCGGACCGGTTCCCTGCGGTGCTGGTCTCGGACAGGCGGGAGGCGTCGGAGGGCAGGTCGGCCGTCCGTCGCATCCGCCACACGAGCACGTCGCTGACGGAGTCCGCGGTGCCGAGCTCGCGCCGTTCGGCTGCGTCGGACAGGAGAGCGGCAGGGTCGTGGCCGGCGGCTTCGGCTTCCGCGACGGTGGCGGCGAGGGCGTACCAGCCGGGTTCGGCGAGGATCTGTTCGGCAAGTTCTGGCAGGGCCTCGCGCAGCAGTGCGGTCTGGCGCTGGAGCATCGGTCGGTTCATGCGCCGGCCGTGCTGGTGGAGGACGCCGAGGGGTTGGGCGGCGGCGGCCTGGTAGGCGGTGCGCAGGTGTTCGGCGGCCCGGGTGGCGGCCTCGGCTTGTTGGGCGTGTCCCTTTCTGGTGTGCCAGTGCGCGGTGGCGGTGATGAGGAAGAACAGCATGTCGATCGCCATGGCCGTGGTGGCGCCGTCCTCTCCGCGGCCGAGGGCCGGGCCGCCTTGGACGAGGTCGCGGGCGGCCTGCCGCAGGGCTCGATCGTGTCCACGTACGGCGTGGATGTGAGAGCGTGAGGCCCGTTCGAAAGCCGTTGCGGCGTTGCGCAGTTCGCGGCGGGTGTGGGCGGCGGAGGTCTTCGCGAGGGCGTCCAGGACCTCGCCGGCCGCGGCGATGTGGGCGGCGGCGACGGCGTCCTCGCCGTGCTCGATGACGAGGATGGTCTGCCACGCGGTCGATGCCGCTCTGCGGCGCGCGGTGGCCGGACTGCCCGGCTGCGTCAGGATTGCTTCCGCTTGCCGGGATGCCGGGGTGTCTGCGGTCCAGCGCTCGCGGATGCGGGGCAGTGAGAGGTCGGGGGCCAGGCGCGCGCCGGGGTAGAACACTGGCTCGCCGTCCTTGTTCAGGTCGTCGGCCAGGGCGACCTTGTACCCGAGGAGGTCGCCGGAGGGCGCGACACGCCTGCGGATCAGGAGGCCGGCGGCGGCGAGCCGGTCGAAGAACTCCTGGTCGCTTCGCACCCCGCTCACCGCGCGGCGTACGGTTTCGCGCAGTTCCTCGCGGGCGGTGCGCTCGCGGCGCTGCCGCTCGGCCTTGTGCCGTTCTGCGCTGGTGGGCCGCTGGGCTGCGGTGCCGTCACCGGGCGCGACTTGGCGCAGGCCGAGTTCCTTCTCGATGAGCCGTGCTTCGGCCTGGGCGCGGGCGCCGGAGCGGTAGTCGTCGGGGCGGTGGCCGTCCTCGGTGACGAGGGTGGCGACGATGTGGATGTGGTCATCGGCGTGGCGTACGGCGGCCCAGCGGCAGCCGGGTTGTCCGTCGCCGGGATCGATGCCGGTGGCCGCGACGATGCGGCGGGCGATGCCGGCCCACTCCTCGTCGGACAGGATCTTGTCGCCCGGGTCGGCGCGTACGGAGGTGTGCCAGACGTGCTTGGCCGGGCGGGCGTGCTTGTCGAGGGCCATCACGGGCTGATCCAGAAGCCGCTGGAGGTCGGTGAGGGTGGCGTCCGGGTCGCGGCCGGGGTCGGGGGACATGCCGTCGAAGGAGGCGACGAGGTGGGGGTCGGTGTGGTCCTCGTACTTGCCGGTCTCGTACAGGTAGTACAGGAGCCCTCTGGTGTCCGACCCGGACGGGTTCACGCTGGGGATCATGAGCCGTGGCGCTCGATCAATCGTGTGGCGGCTTCGTGGGCGGTGTCGGCGGCACGCCGCACGGCGGCGACGGCCGCTTCGAGGTGAGCGGCCTCAGCCCCGGAGTTGAGCGCCTTCACGGCCTGGTTGAGGTTGCTGCCGGCCCAGCCGAGCCGTCGCCGGCTGTCGAACAGGGCGGTGATCACTTCGCGTTCGTCGGGGATCTCGGCGCTGGTGCGGTCGAGGTCGCGGGCGGCGGCGAGCGCTGAACGGGCGAGAAACCCGGCGACGGACAGATTGCATCGGGCGGCGGCGGACTTGATCAGGGCGTACTCGTCCTCGTTGAATCGTGTGGCGGGCTGGCGCAGTCGCTTGTTTTCGGGCGGCTGACGTGGTCGCTGACGGGCGCGTGGCGCGCGCTGTCGGAGGGCGCGCGGCTCGGTGTGCTTCTCCTCCTGCCCCGGCTTCGATCCGCCCCCGGTCGAAGCCCGGAGGACCTGCGCCCCCCGGTGCAGGTCCTCTCCCGCCCCCTCGGGGGCGGGTTCGGCGGAAGCTATGCTTCCGCCCCAACTTGCTCGCCCCGAGACCGAGTTGGAGTCGCGATCAGGTTCCGGGGTGGTGCCGTTCCTGCTGGGGTTCGTCATGGGGATTCGGGCCTCGCAGAGCGGGTGCGTTGCTGGATTGCTGCGGCCAGCGCGAGAACATCGGCCGGGCTCGCCAGGACGTGGACCGGTCCGTCGGGCTGGTCCTGGAGGAGCCACTGCCCGGTCGGCGTACGGACGACAGCGTGGACGAGTTGTCGGCGGACCAAGACCTCCGCCCAGGCGACGGCCTCGGCGACGGTGGGGTCGGAAGAGCGAGGTGGACGTGGAACCACGGCATACCTCCTGAACGGGGCGGTGGCCCGGCGCGGAGCCGGGCCACCCTTACGGGCATGGGGTTTGAGCTGGGGGTTTGCCGGTTCAGCCGCACTCAGGGCAGCGCCCCACGTGGCTGTTGAGCGCGCGGGCCATCCGCTGCTTTGCCGAGGTAGCCTGCTTCGCGCTGGCCTTCGCCGCCGGCCTGCCTGCGTGCCGTTCGGAGTGAGCGAGCATGAAGCCGATCTCTCGCTCGTACTCCACGCGGACGGTGTCGAACTGGTGGCAGGTCTTCATCAGGCGGTGCTCCTCGTCGTCGTGATGCCCTCGTTCCGCAGCTCCTGGAGGACGAGGCCGAGCCGGTCGTTCCCGACTCCGGTCAGGCCCTGGCGGCGGATGATCTCGCGCAGCTGCACCCGGGTGATCGCTGCGTTGCTGTCCCGATCGAGTAGGGCGGGAACGTGAGGGCGCACCTCCTGGACAAGCTGGCGCTCGGACTCGCCCAGCTCGCGTGCCGGGCGCTCGGTCTGCGGAGAGCGGGACCGGGCACGCTTGTCCCTGGTCTTCGTCTGGGACTTCCGCGCGGTCTTCCGGCGGAGTGGGACCTTGTGCCCGCGGTCCTGGGTGGTCTTGGTCCCGGACTCGGTGGCGGCCGGTCCGCGGTCCCGGGTGCTCTCGGTCCCCGACGTCGCGGCGTCCGGTCCTCGATGGAAATCCGGGCACTGGGCTGCTACTTCTCGCGCTGCGGTCCTTGGTTCGGCAGGACCGGTCCCCGGGACCGCGCTGCCTCCAGGCCGCTTGGTCTGGGCGAGCATTCCCGTTTCGTCGTCCCCGGTCCCCGAGCCAGCTTGGGCTTGTGAGTCCGCCTGCTCGGGGACCGGTCCCGGAGGCGTCCTCGGTCCTCGGTCCGGGACCGGCACGTCGGGACCGGAGGCGGGGACCGTCACCTTCGATGTCGGCTGTGCGGGGACCGTGGCCGCCGATGCGCTGCTGCGCGCAGGGGACCAGGGAGAAGGGAGCGGGACCGAGGCGAGTGCGAGCGCGTGCCGTCGAGCGGCGAGCTGGTCGAGCAGCTGTGCCCGCTGGAGGGGGTCGGTGCCGACCGAGGCCCTGCCGACCGCCTTCGACAGGCGTCGGGTCAGCCGCCGGCCCCGACGGTTTCGCTGCTGCTCGGGTGTGCGCTCGGCGAGGCGGGCGGCGAGGGTGACCGCGCGGGCGGTGGCCCGGTCCCGGGTGATCTGTGCGGCGTCGCGGTCTCGCGCGGCGATGCCCAGGCGGGACAGCAGCCGTTCGCGGGCTTCCCGGCCCAGGACGGCGATCAGTCCCTTCGAGGCAGCGTCGGGGGTGTGCAGGCGCAGTTCGATGCCCATGGCCAGGTGCCACAGTGTGGCTGCCATGATCGGTCCGACGAAGGCGCGGACTGTGCCGCCGATGGGGCCGCTCTCGGCGTAGGCGGGGATCACCTGCACTGTGGTGATCACCCAGACCAGGGTGCCCGGCATGCCGGGGGCGCCTTGGACGGCGAGGTTCTGGCGTGCCATCAGAGCGGTCGCGAACAGGGCGAGTTCTGCGGCGGCGAACATGCTGGCGCGCTCCGCGGTGCCGGCCATGTCGAGGTAGTCGGCGGCGAAGCGCCAGCTCGTGTCGGCGCTGTAGGCGGTGCACCCCACGGCGGCCAGTGCGGCGACCTTGACCGCCGGCCCGCCGAGACGATTCCGCGAGCGGGCTCCCCTTCGCCGGATGGTCCACGCGGTCAGTACGAACGCGAAGGCGGCGAACACGACGGCGGCCAGGAGGAGAGGGAGGTCCGAAGTAGCACCGAAGGCGAGGACGGAGTGGGTCATGCTGCCTTTCCGACAGGGGCGTGCGCCGGTGCCGACGCCGCCGGGCGGCCTACGGACTTCTGGGCGCCGGGAGTCGTGGGCGTCGGGGTGCCGTTGGCCTCGGAGGTCTTCTTCCGCTTCTTCTCGGGGCGGGGCACGCCGTAGTTGCGGTCGCGGTCAAGGACCTTGTTGGCGGCCTGCCGGAGCAGGTCGCGGGCGTGCTTGCGGCTGATCTGCAAGGCGGCGCCGAGCCGGTCGGGCCGCCAGCCCCGGACGTAGGCGTGGTCGATGACGACTTGCCGCTCGGCTTCGGTCAGGTGCACGTCGCGCCCCTGGAAGAAAGCGGTCACGCGCCGGTAGTCCAGGCGCTGGTGCAGATTGTCGTGCAGCGGGCGCCGCTCCGCCTCGGTGAGACCGCCCCAGACACCCTCTTTGAGCGTGTTCTCCAGGGCGAAGGCCAGGCACTCGCGGCGTACGGGGCACCAGCCGCACAGCTCCTTCGCCTCCGCGATCTCCTCATGATCCCGCGGCCCCGGGAAAAACACCGCGTCGGCGTCCTCGACGTCCATGCCGTGGCACGCTCCGGCGCTGTGCCAGTTGGTGTCTGCGATGCCGCGCAGGCCGGTGGCCGGCGCGTCGTGGGTGGTGATGTGGCGCAAGGCGGGTCTCCGATGTGCTGCCGCGCCGACCGGCGGGCATGGTGCTCGGCGGGGTGCGGCGTCGAGTGCCGGCTGCAGCGCTGGGCGTGCGCGGCAGCCGGTGCGGGACGGTGAGGTCGGGTGGCGGTGCAGCGGACGGGGTGCACGCGCCGGGTACGCCGGTCAGGCGAAGGCAGACTGCTGGGCCTGTTCCGGGCGTTGGGCCTGCTGGGCGGCGGCCAGGTCGAGGCGGCCGGGGTGCGGGGTCGCGCGAGCGGCGGTTCCGCGGGCTCCGCCGTCGGGACCGACCCTCCGGCGACGGCACGGCTCGCCGGGCTGGGCCAGGCACCATTCGCACCGCACGCTCAGTGCGTCGGGTAGCCCTTGCGCGACAGCGGCCTCCCGGGCCGCGCGGGCGGGCCGGTAGGGCGCGAGGGCCGCTCGGGCGGCGGGAGGTATACAGGAGCCGATCTCCCGCAGCCGCGCCTCCAGCTTCGGGTCGACCCTGCCGCGACCGCTGGTGATCGCTCGGGCCTGCGCGGGCTGCGCGGTACCGGCGGAGACGGCAAGGCGGGTACCGCCCAACTCCGCGGTCCAGGCGGCCTGGTCGTCCGGGTCGACGGACGGCGTCGGGTCGCAGTGTCGCGCCAGGCGGTCGCGCCGGTAGCTCTCCCAAGGCCGGGCCAGGTCCGCGGGCAGGATCTGGTAGGGCGAGGTGCGGATGTGCTTGCGGGCGGCGACGCGGACGTCCCAGCCGTGCGGGGTGGCCATCGGCACGTCGCCGAGCAGCTCGTGCCACTGGGCGAGTTGGTCGCGTGCTTCGCCCTGGTCGGTGCGGATGGTGCGGGGGTCGAGCCTGCCGATGTAGGCCAGCAGGGCGGCGATTTCGCGGCGCTCCACGGTCAGCCCTCCGTTCCGGTCGGCTCGTCGAGGGCGGCCAGCAGGGCGGCGGTGTGGGCCTCCGTCCGCGTCATGCCCCCCGGTGCGGCGGTGTTCTTGCCGGGCACGGCGTAGAGGTTCGGGCGGCTGGGGGCGTGCTCCCGGGCGACCCAGGAGCGCCAGTCGGCAGCCCAGGCGTCCGCCGGCCTCGGCTTGAGAGCGGCCCGATGGGCGCGCCACTTGGCATCGGCGGTGCGCAGACCCTCCTCACCGAGGCGGTCGAGGTGCCCCTGCTGGCGGGCCCAGGTGTGGGTGGCGGGGTCGACCTGCCACTGGGCAGCCGAGAGGACGGCAGCACCACTACTGCTGTACCTCCGGTTCACATCAGGTTCACTACGGTTCTGTGCGCCGGTGGCCGGTACATCGCTGTGTCGGTGGCCGGTACGTCGCTGTGCCGGTTTCCGCCGCGACCTGCCGGTTTCCGGTACTGCCGGTTTCCGGACCCTCGCAGGGGATTCCGGCACCTCCCGCGGGCGGATTCCGTACCGCCGCAGAGGCGAGAGCCGAAGTGTCACAGGGCTGGCGGACTCATCTGACACTGTCGTGTCGCCGACCTCGTCCTGCTGATCGCGCTGCGCCTGGCCGACGGCTTCGGCGGCGAGAGGCATGCGGTAGACGGTGCTGCGCTGTGGACCGACGAGGTCGTCGAGCTGCTCCAGCTCGCCGGCCTGGAGCAGGCGCCCGACGGCCTCGCGCACCGTGGAAACCGAGGCGCAGGTGCGCTTGGCCAGGGTGGACAGCGAGGCATACGAGATGCACTGCTCGTCGGCCACCCGGTCGGCGATCGACAGTAGGACCAGGCGCGCGGCCCCTCGGCTGGAGCTGTGCTCCCACACCCACTCGCGGGCTTCGCTGCTCATCGGCCGCTCCCGAGGAGCGGGCAGGACCGGCTACGGGCCGGGGTCGGGATGGTGCGATGCGGCTCAGAGCACTCAGGCGCCGAGGCGGAGGTGGCTGCCGCGCAGGCCAGGCGGAAACGCCTTTCGCGCAGGGCAGGAGGCATGAAAGACTCCCCTTTGCAGTGTTGCCACGCTGATGTGCCCGTCGGAAGGACTCAGCGTGGTGATGGTCGGCATTTGCCGCCCTTGCCGGGGCGGGTATGCCACAAAGCGTTCGGCGTCCGTGAGTAACCTCCTCGGGCGCCGTCGCTGTGTGCGGGCCTTCGCGGTACCTGTCTGCGCTCGTGCTCTCCTCACTCTCGTCGCCGCGGGTGAGTTGCCCGGGGACGACGAACATACGCACGGACCCGGATCAAGATCCAGACTTGGTTCTCAAACCCTGTACTGGTTGCAGAGAGTCACCGATGACCGTGTGTTGCAGCCGAGTGCAGGAGGTACGCCGGCGGAGTGCATACCAGGGGCGGTGAGGGCCGCTGCGCTGGCACGGGGTACCGACCTCGTGTGCAGGGCGATGGATCGTAAAACTCTCCTCCGGGATGGAGCCCGCGCCAGTGTGACCGTAGGAGAGGACCGGCGCGATGAAGGCGGTTAAAAACTCCAGCCCTTGCAAGGGGTGAAGCGCCACTTAGCGTTCGGCGCCGGGGAGTTGAAACCCCCCTTGGGTGTGGTCGCTGTTTATGAGGTCTACGTTTCCCGGTTGGATCGCTCAATTCCGCGTCCCACTCCTCTAGTTGCCAGATGCCAGGCTGGCGACGACGAACATAGGCGTGGCCTTTATCAAGATCCAGACCTCGCAAATGGGCTCTCTTTAAGTGGTGGTGGCCACAGCTACGTGCCTCTGCCGACGGAGCGGCCGACCGGGACACGGGTAGCGGCACGGTCGGCCCCACGTTCGCGCTGATGATCTTCAATGCACCCTCCCTCGTGTCGCATGCCGCGACGGCCTATTAGTCGCTTGACCAGGGCGGTTCAAGTCACGCGTGACCAGGAGCGCCCGCGCTGATCCTGCGGGGGGGCACCGTTCATGACCACCCCCCTTGGCTCACCGACGTGAGCTGCCGCCCGTTGTGCGGACGGACAGATCTTGGGCTTGGCCCAGATCATTCGTCAATGCAGGAAAACGATCACGACGGAGCAACGAGATGCTTGCTCGTACCGGACTCGATGCGCCCACCAATGCTCAACTCGCCTATTTGTGCGCGGACTTCGCGAGCTCTATGCAACGCGGCCGCCAAGGGCCCTCTGCGTTCTCGGGGGACAATTCGGTTCAAAATTTGGTGACCGGCAATCTTCTGCCGGTCACGCAGTGTCACTGTCGAACTTCCGTGTGATGGAGGGAACAGTGCCTGGTCGACATTAACTTGGAACCTCATATGATTTGATCCGGATATAATCAGTCGGGTTCAGTACCATGCAGACGCGAATTGCGAGGAACGTGGCATGCACAGGGTCATGGAGGATGGCAGTGGTGAAGGAAGATCCACCGGGCTCGGTGTCCTGCTGCGCGCTTTCCGGGATGCTGCCAGCGCCAGGCTCGGCCGCTCGATCCTCCAGCGAGACGTAGCCGACGCCCTGCATAAGAGCGAGCGCTGGTACCGGGACCTTGAGGGCGGAGTGATCACCCGGACCTTCACCCGCCACGAACTGGACACCATCGGCACATTGCTCGGACTCGACAGGGTCCAGCGACATGCGCTGTTCCTCGTCAGCAACGGCGGGGGTCTCTCCAGTCCGGAAGCCGTGGAGCCACCGCGCATCAGTGACGAACTGCGCCTCCTGCTGGACCAGCAGCCTTTCCCCGCCTACGTCGTTGATGCCACATGGAACGTCGTGGCGGTCAACACGGCGATGGCCGCCCTGTTCCCGTGGTCGACAAGGCCGGGGGCCAACCTCATGCGGTGGGTGCTCCTGAGTGCTGATGCGCGGGACCAGCATCTGAACTGGGAGGCTGACGCGGAGGTGTGCGTCCGCATGCTCCGTGCCGCAGCCGTCGACCGTCCCCACGACGCAGACCTTCAGCAGCTCATCAGCGACACCAGTCAGAACCCCGCCGTCCGCCATCTGTGGACTCATGGTGCAGCCGACTTCGCTGACCACTATGACGGCCACATACTTCAGCTGGCGCTCCCGCTTTTCGACGGTCAGGTGACCGAACTGGTCACCCATGTTTTGCAGCTTGCTGGCATTCCTGGTTGCCGCATGACGATCCTGGTCCAGCGAGCAAGCCGCGAGCCGGCATGCGAGCAGCCTGTCCAAGTAACGTGATGGTGCCCTCTACCGCCATTCGGTTATGTACCGCGAGGTTGGGGCACGGCTGTCATGGCGCTATTTGAATTTGGCACCGGGTAGGCGCGGCATGACCGACCTCCGCGGCCAGCATCTACCCGCTCTTCCGCTCCAGCGGTGCTATCCGCTCGCCGCATAGCAGGTACTGGCGGCTCCGGCCCGTAACGACCCAAGGATCATACGCGTTCAACTCGCAAAGCCGCGGCGTGACTTCATGGAATCTCGCCACAACGACTCTAGTCGCTCACTTGCACACCCCTACGAAAAAGACCGTTCCAGTACCAGGTGAGTGTGCGGTGCTCGCAGCGAAACTGCGTGGCCAGCCGCACTCTTCAGGAGAGAGAAGAAGAAAATAGGATGCCAATGATCATGCATGACGCACATGGCGGACAGCTCCTCCGTGTAGGGGACCCGGGGCAAGGGGTCCATCTGCTGTTCTCCACGCCAACGCGGCCGTACGGAGACGATCCTGCGCTCGACATTCCCATACGGGCCAAGGGTGCGTGGGTGGACGTCAAGGAGTCGATCCGGACATTGGACGGTGACAGATTGGTGGAATTCTTTTCATCACTGGCTGACGAATCGAGCAGTTGGGATGAAGTCCGCATTTGGAAGTCAGATGAAGAGCAATTGAGAATTTCTGCGCAGCGGCGTTCGGGTGGGCGCATCGTCTTGACGTGGGGGATATCGGGGGAGGTGGCAGAATCTGAAAGTGCGTGGTACTTCGAGACTGTCACGTCACACCAGGGTGACCGGGAGATGCGAGAATTTTCCGAAGTATTTCAGACTCTATTTTCTGGAAAGTCTGAGAGAGCCGCCTGAATGAGTGCTGGCTCCTCAACCGTTCTGCCGCTGCAAACGCTGGCAGCGGCAGAACGCTAGGCTGGCCCGCTGGCGAGTTGAAGCGGGCCTCTGCGGACACCAGGCAGAGTGCACTCACTCACGACGCCGAGGGAGGCACCTCTACCCCGATGCTGCTGGCACGTTGCCGACACGCCTCCGCACGCTTCTTGGGCGGTACGCCCGTTCCGGTATCGACGCGGTCGCCCGGGATATTGCGGAACGCGACCCTGCCGCTCGCCGACGAGCTGACGA
The DNA here is from genome assembly GCF_040680795.1 of Streptomyces sp. NPDC051976. Lineage (NCBI taxonomy): Bacteria > Bacillati > Actinomycetota > Actinomycetes > Kitasatosporales > Streptomycetaceae > Streptomyces > Streptomyces sp. NPDC051976. Next base: position 175,395 of record NZ_JBFAXL010000007.1, on the reverse strand, counting down.
ACACTGCGGTCGCCGCAGTAGTCACCGGTCGCCCCTGTCCGGAGCCCGTGCTGCGGCTGGACGCGTCCTGGCCCCATGCCCTGCCCGGCACCCGTGACCTGCGCAAACTGAACATGCGCGAGGACGGCACCCACTTCGTGAGGGACTGCGACGGACCCTGCACGAGACCGTCATCGCCATGTGGGAGTTCACGACCCGGACCGCCCTGTGGGTCGCGGCTCACCGCACCTGGGCACGCGGGTGGCCTGAACGCCTCTGGCCCCCGCCTGGCAGCGATGATGCGGTACGTCTACCGCTGGCTCCCCCCGGCCGACGTACCCGCTCCCCAACTGCTGGCCGGCGTGTGCCGGGAAGCCACGCGCCCTCCTACCACCGTTGCGTCCGTACGGAGGTTGCTGGCGGAAGCCGGAGGCAGCGCTGCGGAGTGTGTGATCAGGGGGTGCTCGTGACCGAGGTAGCCGTTTTCCCAGCCGATGCGTACGGCGTGGGCGGCGGTGTTGGCTCCCAGGGCGGTGTATAGGGCTTTCAGGCGGGACTTGGCGGCCTCAAGGGACCTGTTCGTCACCGTTGCGATGCGGCGGACGGTGGCGCCGGTCGCCACTAGTTGGAGGAGGGTTCGTTGCTCAGGGGTCAGGTTGACCAGCGGGGTTCCGGTGGATGCCCGGGGTGGGGCGGGGAGTTGGCGGTTGCGGTATGCGGTGTTGACGAGGGCGGGGCGGCCGTGGACGCCGACCTTGCTTTGGACGCGCCGCATCGTCGACTTGACTGTGTCCTCGGTGACGCCGAGACGTGTGGCGACTGCGGCTGTAGACAGGCCGTCCGCGACCAGCGCGAGAGTGGCACGCTCGGTCGGCGCCAGTAGAGGGCCTCTCTGGTCGGGAGGCAGGGACGGGGCGGCTGCCTGCGGGGTCGGCGTTACCTGGCGTGTGGGCATCGTCGTCTCTTGGGCTGCCTGATGTCCCGAAGCGGCTGCGGCCGGGGTGAGGACGACGGGCAGTTCGCGGTGGCCGTTGGCGATAAACGACGCCTGGGGGCGCAACTGGCTCGGGTCTACTGCGAGTCGGATCTGGGGGAAGGCGTCGAAGAGGGCGCGGAGGGCGATGTCGGCTTCGAGCTTCGCCAGGGGTGCCCCGAGGCAGTAGTGGACGCCGTGGCCGAAGGCGAGGTGATCCTTGGAAGGGCGCGACGCGTCGAAGACGTCTGCGTCCTGGCCGTGGATGGCGGGGTCTCGTCCGGCGGCGCCGAAGGCGAGGAGGATCGGCTCGCCCTTGCGGATGACGACGCCGCTGCCGAGGTCGATGTCCTCGACGGCGTAGCGCAGGGGCATGTGCATGATGGGCCCCTGCGTGCGCAGGGTTTCTTCGATGACGTCTTCCCAGGTCACCGTTCCGGCGGCCAGCAGGTAGCGCTGGAGCGGGTGGGTGAGCAGGGCGAGGGTTGCCTGGGCGATGAGGTTGACCGCGGTCTCGCTGCCCGCACCGATCATCAGAATGAGGGTGGAGACGAGTTGTTCCTCGTCCAGCCTGTCCTGGCCGTCGCGTGCGGCGATGAGGTCGCTGGTCAGGTCGGAGCCGGGGTCGTCGCGCTTGAGGGCGACAAGGTGGCGCATGCAGGCGAGGAGGTCCTCGAAGTCGGCTTGGGCCTGCTGGGGTGTGGCACCGGTGTGTAGCGCGGCGTCGATGACGCGGCGGGTGCGGTCGCGCAGGGTGTCGGGGACGCCGAACAGGTCGCAGATGATCTCGGTCGGGATGACGTAGGCGAAGCGGCTGCGCAGGTCCACGGCCTGGCCGGGCGGGATCTGGCGTAGGTCGTGGATCAGGGTGTCGACCAGGTTCTGGACGTTCGGGCGCAGGTCCTGGGTGCGGCGTGGGGTGAAGGCGGTGGAGATCAGGTTGCGCAGGCGGCGGTGTTCGTCGCCGTAGGAGGTGAAGGCGTTGGTGACGCGCACCCAGACGTTGAGGGGCCAGTCGGCGGGTATGGCGTCCAGTGCGGGCCAGTGCTGGCGGGGATCACGCGAGACGCGGCGGTCTGCCGCGAGCTTCCTGATGATGTCGTGGCGGGTCACGGACCATGCCGTGACGTTGCCGGGGAGCGTCACCGGCGTTGCGGGGCCTTGTGTGCGCAGGCGGGCCGCCTCGCTGTGGAGGTCGGCGCCTGTGGGGTCGAGGACGGTGGGGATGTTGGCGGTGGTCATCCGGTACCTCCGGTGGGTGCGGTGGACGTGAGGGCGTCGGCAGGTGCGGGGTGGAAGCGGGCGGGCAGGGCTGCGGGGCACTGGTGGAAGGGGCCGGGCCGGTTGGGAACGGTTGGGTCTGTGAGTTCCAGGTCCCACAGTTGGTCCAGGAGCGCCTCGATCGCGGTCTGGGCGATGACGCCTGCTTGGTTGTCGGCGGGGCAGCGGTGCGGGCCGGCGGACCAGGCCAGGTGGGCGCGGTTGTCCGGGCCGAGGTCGGGCAGGGCGGGGTCGGTACCGGTTGCGGCATGGCTGATCAGTACGGGTACGCCGGCCGGGATGGGGACACCGTGCAGGAGGGTTTCCCAGCGTGCGTAGTGGGCGCTGAAGTTGGCCATGGGGGAGCAGGTCCACAACGTGTGGTCCATGGCACCGCGAACGGTGACCGCGCCTGCGGTCAGGCGCGTCGCGTAGCTGTCGTCGTCCTGGATGAGCCGCAGCGTGGAGGCGATCCAGGCCGCGGTGGGGATGGTGCCCGCTCCGACGAAGCAGAACAGTTGGTGGAGGACTTCCTCATCGGTGAGCTGGGAGGGGTGGGCGAGCATCCAGGAGGTGACGTCCCGCCCGGGCATTTCCTTCTTCGCCGCGATCAGTTCGGCCAGGCAGGCCGCGAAGTCGGCAGCGGCCTGCATGGCCCCGGCATCGGCGCCGATCACGCCCTGGCAGGCGGTGACCATGCGACTGACCAACTGTGCGGGGCAGCCCAGGATGTCGACGAAGACGAGCAGCGGGAGGGTGTCCGCGAAGTCGCGCATCAGTTCCGCGTGGCCGGTCGGGGCGATGCGCGCGATGAGCCGGGAGGCGTGGCGATGCGTCGTCTCGCGTAGCTCGTGCACGTCGATGCGGGCAAGGCAGTCGTCCATGGCCTGCCGCAGGCGGGCATGCTGTGCCCCGTCGGCGTACAGCAGGCTGGGCCGGTATGCCATCAAGGCCAGGACGGGGCTGTCCTGCGGGATCCAACCCTGGTTCAGCGCGGTCCAGTTGCGGCTGTCCTTGCTGAAGACCGCGGTGTCGTTCAGCAGAGCGACGGCGGCCCGATGGCTGGTGACGACCAGCGCGTACACACCCTGCGCGATCTCCGCCGTCGCCACTGGCCCGCTCTGCCTCAACTGCTGGTAGGCGACGTCCGGCCGGGCTGCGAACTCCTCGCCGAACAGCCGCGGAACGGGACTTGGTGCGTTCATCGGGAGGACTCCGTCCGGGTGCGGGGGTGGAGGATGTCGGTGACGAGCACGACGAGGCCCTGCTTGGCCGAATGACGGAAGCGGGCGTCCAGGCGCACCAGTGGCCGGTCGTCGGCAATGGTCAGCGCGTCACGCAGCTCGGCATCGCTGTAGGTGTCAGATGTGCCGTCGAATCCGTTGACAGCCACGGTGTAGGGCAGCCCTGCCTCTTCCAGCAGATCGATCGCGTCGAAACTCGCGCGCAGGCGCCTGGTGTCGACCAGGACGATCCCGCCGAGGGCACCTTCGAGGAGGCTGCGCACCATCCGGGCGAACCGCGCCTGGCCGGGAGCGCCGAACACATACAGGACGACGTCGTCGGCCAGCGTGACGCGGCCGAAGTCCATGGCCACGGTCGTGGTGTCCTTGCCCGCCAGCCCGCTGAGGTCGTCCACGAGCTCCCCGGCCTGGGTCATCCGCTCCTCGGTGTGCAGCGGCCTGATCTCCGAGACGGCCCGCACGAAGGTGGTCTTGCCCACGCCGAAGGGACCGAGGACGACGACCTTCACGGACCGGGAGCCCTCTGGTAAGTAGCGTTCAGAGCTTGTGGAGTCCATTCAAGATCCTTTGCAGGAGTTCCCGGTCGTGAGTGGCCGCGGTGGGTACGAACGGGTTGCGCGCGATGAGATGCCCGCTGTCGACGAGGCGGCAGACGAGCACCTTGACCACCGCTGCGGGCAGTTCCAGGCAGGCTGCGACGTCCGCCACGGCCAGCACACCGCCCAGGCAGAGCTCCATCACGCGGTGCGCCTGAGCCGGCAGTCCGACCCACGCCACTTTGGGGTCCGCTTTCAGTAGCGTCGCCTCGTCCACGCTGCTGCGGGTGGGTGTGGCCACGCCGCCTGTAGCGGTGTAGGAGCGGACCATCCCGCGCCGCTGGCGCCCGCGAGCCGTCATGCGCCGCCGGTCCGCTCACGCGCCTCCAGGACCGGACGCAGGCCCGTGATCAGCTTCAACGTGGCCGTGATCGCCAACCCGCACTCGCGGCTGGTGGAATCCCCGCGTACGGACACCCCGAGACCGGTGCGCGTTCCGGCGGCGAACAGGAGCACTGTCCGTTCCTTGAGGTCGCTGACCACGTGCCGCAATGTCAGAGGGCTCGTTTGCTGCCGATCGTCCGGTATCCCGCACAGCCCTCCCAAGTCGCCTTGGAGCGCTTTGATCCCGCTCAGGGCCGCGGCCGCACGTTCGGCGTCGGCGCGTTCCAACCCCTCGGAGGCAGCCAACACCAGCCCGTCGGAGCTGATGAGCAGCGCATGGACAACTCCCGGTGTCCCGGAGACCAACTGGTTGAGGGACCAGGTCATGTCCGTGGTGTCGGCGGTGTGCTGGTCAGAGGTCATCACTGGTGTCCTTCAGGTTCGGTGTGTCATCGGTGCCGTATCCGTCGCGGAGCGCCTGGCGCATCCGCGTGAATGCGGCGTCGAGTACGGCCGGGTCAGTGGTGTCGGTCGCGGCCTCCTGGCTCGGCAGCGCGGATTGCACGCCTGAAGGACCTTTGGGCCGCCGCTTCGGCAGTCCTGTGGCGGTCGACAAGGCAGGCGATTCCGGCGCCGGTTCCCGGCCGAGCTCCCACGCCTGGGCCGCTCGTGAGGAGATGACGCCGACCATGTCCTCGGGCGGCAGCGCCTCGCCCAGCAGACTGGTCGGCACCAACAGGACCGCCTTCACCCCGCCGGCCGAGGACGGGGCGCCGACGTCGGCGCGCAGGTGGTAGTCATGCGTCAGACGGCCGATCACGGCGAACCCCAACCGGCGCTCGTCCGCCAGCTCCGCCACGTCCATGACGGCTCGGTGTGACAGAAGCCGCTCAGCCTCGGCCCGCTGAGAGGCATTCATGCCCAGGCCGGTGTCTTCGACCACGATGCGATAGCCGACCTGCACCTGCTGGACGTACACCTCCACGTTGTCGCTGGAGTACGCCGTGGCGTTCGCCAACAACTCGGCCAAGGCCACCGTGATCGGCTCCACGACCCGGCCTTGGACCTGCCGTTCGCCGACATCCGAAACGTAGGTGTAGTGCACTCGCTCGTACGGACCGATACGTCCCCGCGCGCTCTCGACGATCTCCCGGAAACTCGCGTTCGCACGCTGAAGGCCGGGCCAGGATCCGGCGAGGATCCGTAGCCGCTGCAGCTGGTGCAACGCCATCGTCGCGTAGTGGTCGATGTCCGACAGACCCTGGTGGTACGCGCTCGCCGCCGGGAACCGGTCCAGCTCCTCGTCGATCTTCATCTGCAGCCGTGTCAGGAACGCCTGGGCGTCATCCGCGGCACCGCGTACCCCGGCCCTGGCAGCACGAGCGATCGCGATCCTGTTGACAGCCAGTCCCTCGCGCAGCACGGCCTCGACCGAAGCATGCGCCTCTTCCACCGGGGTGCCCTGGAACATCGGATGCCGCAAGCCCGGCGCTGTCACGTTCGCGTAGCCGCGCACCTCGGCATCCACCAGCGCGGGCAGCCTCCGCTGCGCGAGGTGGCACGTCTCCTCCAGCAGGTGCTCGTACCAGCGCCAGTTCGCGTCGACCTGGCCGCGCAGCGTTCCCATCTGCTCCAGCGCCGCCCGCTCGGATTCCTCGAAGTGCCGTGCGGCGACTTGCTCCGTCTGCACCGCCTCGGCTTTGGCGGCTGCCAGCGCGCGCGCCACTGCCTGTCGTCTCCGGACCTGGGCGATCAATGCTCCGGAGGCAGCGGCGAATCCACCGCCCAGCAAGGTCTCTGCGACGACGTACGGCGTGATCATGGACATCCTTGGCTGACAGGTTTGGGGTACGGGACTAGGAGACTTGGGGTGCAATTTGTGAGGGTTTGGTCGTAGCGAGTCTCGGCACAGCCGACTCCGGCAGGTCCGAGAAGTGCTGGCCAGCGGCCCAGGGCAGTTGATGCGCGGGGCCCCGGAGCAGCGCTGACAGGGCGCTCAGCTACAGATGGACGTTGCCGATGGCCTGAGCGATGTTGTTGATGCCCTGCGAGATGGCCGGGGCCGCCTTGGACGACGCTGCCAGGAAGCCGAGCAGGGCACAGGCCACGGCCGGAAGCGGCTTGACCGTCTTCTGCCGGAGCATGAGGCCGACGACGAGCAGCATGACCAACAGGAGCGAGACACTGAGAGCCACTGGGTCAGTCCCCTTCCGCGGCGTTGGTCTCAGGTATCGCGTCGCCGTCCCCCGGAACGGCCGGGTGCGGATGCCGAGCGTGCTCCAAGGCGATCCGTAGCGTGTTCACCGACGTCAGAGCACTCTTGGGCGATCGGGGGAAGTGCAGCCAGTGGAGGCCAGGCGGCTCGGTACGAGTCGCGGGCGGGACCACGACATGGGAACGCCGTCCGAGGGGCACCGAGCCACCGTCGACCCATTTGGTGACGGTGCCAGGCGGCACGAGGAAGTACATCCGCGGCTCGATTCCGCCGTCGTCGAGGATGACGGGACCAACGGGCGCGCCTGTCGACCGCAGGAAGTCGAGCGCCCGTCGTCCTTCGGCCTCGTTGACCCGGACCGCGTCCCACCACAGCCCGGCCTCGCAGAGGTCTGGCTGTGTCCCGATGGGCACCCAGGGGGGTGGGTTGGAGATCGGCTCCGATGAAGTCCGGGGATACATGGGAATGGCCTCCTCACAACTGACTGTGAGAAGACCATTCCACTCTGCAAGCAACGTGCGCGCACAGACTGTCCGGAGGTGATTTAAGCCAACTGCTGCGAATGATGGCGGAGTTGTGCTAAATGCCAGCCCAAGCGGCGAACGATGTAAGGTCGTTCGACGGATGCATTTCAGCGCGGACCAGGGCTGACGCGGTCTCCCGCGCCGACGGGTGGAACCTCGTGTGGTTGGGCGCCAGCCGACGGGCGCTCTGAAGTTCCGCGAAGGCGCCCGCCCTGTCGGCTTCCGCGAGCTTCGCGGAAGCGACATCGATGTGATGGTGGCTGGAACGCTCCCCTACTGTCGCGGTCGGCGGTGCCCACTCCGCGCCGCCCGTGCCCCACTCCGCGAGGCGAGCGAGAGCCTGCTCTGTGTCACCGGTGTCGATCATGGCGTGGATCTCGTGGATCTTGATGTTCGTCGGTCCGAAGGACAGGTCGTACGCCGCGGAGTCCTGGTTGCCGAGGGAACCGGCGATGCTCCGCGCCTCGTCCAGGTAGGCACGGGCCCGATCAGGACGGTTGTCCCGCGATTCGACCACCGCGAGCTTCAGGACGATAGCGCCGTCGACAGCGGAGGCGTCCGCGGAGAACGCCCGCTCCGGCTGCAGCCTTTCGAGTTCGCCGCGCAGCGCTAGGAGCTTGCGCCGCGCGGACCCCAGAGCAGCCTGACGAATCATCGCTCCAGCCTTGAGGTAGGCCGCGAGGATCTGCATCAGGGGCTCACCGGACCTGTCCGCAGCCCAGTGGATTCTGTCCAGGGCGGTGTGCGAGAGATCATGATGGCCCAGCTTGTGAGCCAAGGAGTTCGCTGCACGGTACGCCCGCGCCAGGTGCCAGTACGCCTTCTGCTGGTCGCTCCCGTCCGCCGTGAGCGCGACATGTGTGAGCTCGGCGATCACCGCCGGAAGCAGCGGCCCCATGGGCGCGTACCGCGCGTCCCGGCGCAGCGCCGCGACCTGGTCGACCTCCGACGCCAGGACCGCAAGCGAACGCGGGGCCACGTCGAGTTCGTCCGGGGAGTCGTAGCACAGCAGGACCCTGCGCAGCTCAGGTATGACCGCGTGGACCTTGTCCTCCGTCTCCGGCTCTCCGTAGTACGGCTGTCCGGTGAGGACCTCGGGCCCGAAGCGGAGCGCCTTGGCCAGCGCGAGCGTCAACGATGGACTGGCCCGCCGAGCCCCGGACTCTAGCTTCTGTAGATAGCTCGGCGAGATCGCCACTCGCTCTGCGAGCTGCGCGGTGGACAGTTGCCTCGTCCGGCGGGCCGTCCGGAGCCGTTCCCCAAGCGTCAGGTCGTCGCTCATGAATGGATCTTTCCCTTCGCACGGCGGAAGCACTCCCCACCCCAGCGTAAGGTGCAGGTCCCGTCGGACAAGCCCCGATCGTGAACTGTTCACACAGGCCGACAGGTCCCGTAACCGGGGGAGACCGCGAGTGGGCGCGCCGGCGAACGGTCTAGGAGCTGAGCCGCTCAGCCGCCGCACGGAGTCGGGCAAGGGCCGTCTCCCTGCGGAGGACCTCCAGCGATTCGAACGGGGGGCAGGCTGACGGTCCCATGGTCCCGGCAAGCCAGTTAGTGCCTGCCCGGGCCACGCCCTCACTCAAGGATGTCCAGCGTCGGCAGTCCATCCACGATCTTCATCGTCTCTAGGCTGACCGTCACGATCCGCTTGGGGCGGTGGACGATGTAGCTGGTCCTGCCATCACAGTTCACTTCACCTTGAGGGGTCCGGAGAGAGCGTTCCGCCGCCCGACGACCGAGACCACCGCTGTGTCAGGGGCCGCTTCGCCTGTCGTGCTGAACCGTCTAACCTGCGGAGCATGATTCGTGCGGTGGTGTTCGACGTGGGTGAGTGTCTTGTTGACGAGACCCGGGAGTACGGGACGTGGGCGGACTGGCTGGGGGTGCCACGGCACACCTTCGCGGCGATGTTCGGAGCGGTCATCGCGCAGGGGCGCGACTATCGTGAGACGTTCCAGGAGTTTCGGCCCGGGTTCGACCTGGCTGAGGAGCGGGAGAAGCGCGCGGCTGCTGGAAAGCCAGAGTGGTTCGGCGAGGATGACCTCTACCCGGACGTCCGGCCCACCCTGTCTGCCCTTCGTGAAACAGGGCTGTGGGTTGGCATCGCCGGGAACCAGACAGTGCGGGCCGGCGGTCTGCTGCGTGGGCTGGACCTTCATTCCGACATGATCGCCACCAGTGACGACTGGGGGGCGTCAAAGCCGGACGTGAGCTTCTTCGAGCACGTCATCGAGGCAACGCCTGCTGAGCCCGGCGAGATCCTTTACGTCGGTGACCGCCTCGACAACGACATCCGTCCTGCCGTGCAGGCAGGGCTCTTGACCGCCCTCATCCGGCGCGGCCCCTGGGGCACCATCCAGCAACGCGATCCGGACGCGGACGCCATCACGACCATGCGCATCGATTCGCTGGCGGAACTGCCGGAGAAGATCGCCAAGTTCAACGCTGGAGAGCGCTGACCGTCGTGCCCCAGTCGTAGAGACGGTCATCGAGGTGCCGGACGCACTGCTCGTTCTGCCAGGGAGCGAGCGTGCGCCGGACCTCCCGGACGCGATCCATCCCGGTGGCATACCAGGTGACGGCCAACTGATCGAGGGCCATGATGGCGTAGCAGCATGCCTCCTCCGGTTTACTGTCCGCGGCTTCGACCGCAGCGAGGTCGCCAAGGACGACAGTGCGCTGTTTGTCCGACTCGGGTGGCAGACCGTCGAGTACGTCGAGGAGGGTCTGGCGAGCCTGCGGCAAGTGGCCGGCCTTCAACTGCGTGTTGCCTTTGAACGCGGACAGGCGGACGGGGCTGAACCAGTCCACCCAGTCGGGCGTGGCATGTTCGGAGCCCTCGGCGAGCGTGTCCTCGGCGCGACTGATCAAGCGCAGGGCCGCGTGAGGATCTCCGCAGCGGGTCTCGCATTCCGCCTCTACAGCATCCAGCCATGCCCAGAACTCGGCCGATGCGTACCCGCGGCGGGCATAGGTACGGGCGGCCAGCATGCGCTCGGCTGCGGCTTCCCGGTCGTGCGCCCAGCCCGGGATGAAGGCCATGTGCGCGAGGATGGCCGCTCCGAGCAGCGGGTCGTCCGCTTCGCCTGCAGCCTGCAGGGCCCGCAGGAGGGTCTCTGAAGCCTGTCCTGGCTGTTGCAGGTCGAAGAACTCGATACGGCCGGCCAGCAGGTAGGACTCGGCCAGTGCGGCCGCGACAGTCTGACGAGGTGGGTTGGCCGTCTCTGGGAGGAGGGCGCACCCCAGACGGGCATGCTCCAGAATCGCCGGATGCAGCACGGTAGGGGCAACGGACCAGTACAGGTGCCGATGCGCACGGGTGACAGCCTCGAAATCCCTGCCGACACTGGCTGGTTGCGTTGTGGCTGCGCCTTGAGCCGGGACGGAAGCCAACCTTGCTCCGCCCAGCGGGGAGCGGGGGATCGCGCCGGTCGCGGTGCTGGGCGGTGTCCGTGCGCTTCCCCACGGAGGTGTGAATCCGAGGTCCTCCATGGCCTGCCCCAAGAGGTGGGTCAGGACCCGGTGCACATCGGGCTGCGGCCAGGGCGGGGACGCGGATTCCCAGCGCCGGATCTGCCGGACGCCGACAGTCAGCCCCCTGATGCCGAGGCTTGGCGCCACCTTGGTAATGGCGTCAGCCAAGGCTTGCTGGGAGTTGTATCCAGCAGCCAGACGAGCGGCCTTGAGCTTGATGTTGCCTGCGGGACGCGCCATGGATCTCCTCCGGGACGAGCTCTCGTCGGAGAGCGATATGCGATGTCCTCATCGTGGCGCAAACAGAACCACCTGAGAGCAACAAGGTCCCGACTAAGTCCTCTTGATGACCTGTCAGAGTCCTCGAATAGGACTTCACGAGTCAGCATGATGTCCCACGACGCTGCGAAGCTGCGTTTCACCCCGCTGCTGTGCTCCGCAGAGCGGCGGGGCTGAAGACCGGGGGCTACACAGCCCGTGCTCGGTTGTCGCAGTGATGCCGCGCCGCCCAGCCCGCGCCCCCCGAGCGGGGCGGCACCCGTGGGTCTCCGGGGGTTGTTCGAGTACATCCAGCGCACGAGGAAGGATCAGCCATGCCTCAAGCCAGGCGAGAGAAGAAGGACCACCTGATCTACGCGGATGTCGTGGACTCCAAGTCCAAGGCGGGCGTGTGGATGGGTGAGCGCGCCTCCTTCCAGGAGAAGCAGGGCCGCATCATCGAGGCCCTCAAGGAGCGCACCGACTGGGTCGAGCTGAAGGACGCGCTCATGGTCATAGGTACCGACCCGGCAGGCATCACGGTTATCGCGCCGAACCCGACGCTGCCGGGTGTGATCGTCCTGGCCGACGGCGGCTCGCCGGCCACCTCAGCGAAGCTCCAGGCCGCAGCCGAGGAGAAGGTCCGCGAGGTAATGGGCGAACTCGGGATCGCCACAGAGGAAACGGCGGCCTGACCACCATGGCCGTCCCCCGGATGCTGTGGGGGAAGTACTTCCAGTACGAGCGGGACGGGGAAGCGGTTCTCCTCGATCCGGTCGCGCTGGACAGTGTGTTCATCGACCCCGGCGAGGTCAAAGACCTCGCCGGGGTCCCCCCAACCGCGACTCATGAAGCCCTTGCAGGGCTCGGCTTCACCCCCGGCGGCCCCGTGGCCGACCGGCGTGAAGCACTCCGTGATCGTCTTCGCTTCCTCGGCCTGGACGCCAGCCCCTCTCGTATCAGCGGTCTCCGTGTGGTCCTCACCGACCGCTGCAACATGGCCTGCACCTACTGCTTCGTCGATACCAACACCGGCAAGCCAGACATATCGAAGGAAGAGCTCTCGGAAGGGCTGGAGTTCCTGTTCGAACAGAACGCCGGGCAGGAAGAGGTCTCCATCCAGTGGTTCGGCGGCGAGCCGACCATCCGATTCGACCTCATGCAGTACGGCGACCAGCTCGCCGACTCCCTCGCGGACCGCTATGACGTGACGAGGGTGCGTCGCACGGTCGTCACCAACGGTGCCCGCTTGACCGACGATGCCCTCGACCACTTCGTAGCGTACGAGTACGGAGTCGGCATCTCCATTGATGGCCCCCCGGGGATCAACTCCGCGCACCGCCTTCTGCTCGGTGGCCGGCCCGCGGACGACCGGATTCGCCGCAACGTCGCCCGGTTCGTTGAGGCCGGTGGGCTGCACGTGGGCTGCAACCTTACCCCGACGGCCGCGAACATCGGACGCCTCGCCGAGACCGTCCGGTGGATCATCGATGACCTCGGGCTGAAGTTCATCTACGTCAACACGCCCATCCCTACTGCGGGTCGCTGGCAGGTCGACGGCGCCGACCTGGCGCGCGAGTTGTATGAGGCGCGGCTGACCGCCCTGGCACGGGGCGGAATGCTGTTCTCCGTCCTGGACCGCGCCTTCCAGGCCCTGGACACGCGTCGGCCGATGCTGTTCGACCACATGCAAGGCGACCGCAGCCTGAACGCCGCCCTGCTGCCTGGCAACCGGGTCAGCCTGTGCGACATCAACTTCACCGAGGCGTCGTTCCTGCGCACGCTGGACGAGGTGCGAGCCGATCCGGACAGCCTGACCGGCGTGGCGAAGAGGGTCGCTCCCATCCCCGAGTGCGGGAACTGCCCTGCGCTCGCCATCTGTGGCGGCCCGTCCCGCAACGAGCAGACCCTCGTCGGCGGAAGTACCCCGGACCCCGAGATGTGCGCGTTCTACACGAGCACCGTGGAGATCGCCGTGTGGGATAACACGGGGGTGCAATGAACGCCCACGTTCACACGGCGCTGATCTCCACGGCGGGGCACTGCAAGGTGGCCTGCGGGTTCTGTTTCCGTGCCGATCGCGCTCGCGGCTTCCTCGACACCGCGACCTACGCCCGCACCTTGTCGCGGCTGAAGGAGATGGGCGTGGACGGGGTATGCCTGACCGGCGGCGAACCGACCCACCACCCGCAGCTCAGGCAGCTCGTACGGCTGGCCCGCCAGTTCGGCATGTCGGTGTCGATGGTGACCTCCGCTCGGGCCGTGGCGGAGGTCGTCACCCTCTCCACGGTGGCGCATCTGCTGGCCAACGTGACCGTCTCCGCCGACTCACAAGGCGCGATGCTGCTGGGACGCACCACCCGCACGGCGGCTTCGGGCATCGACACGCTTCGCGCAATCAGCACCGAGACGAAGATCCTGCACGTCACCTGCTGGGGCCTGAGCGACAGCGAGTGCCGGGAGCTGGCCGGCCTCGTCTCTGACGCAGGAGTGGAGGTCCAGTTCAGCCCGGTGGTCCTCGACGAGCGTGCCCTGCGCCGCGAAGGCAAGTCGGTGCAGGACTATCTGGTCCAGCAACATCTCGACGCCGATCTGCTGGGCCGCTACTTCAATCTGTCCGACCGGTACCGGGAGTACCTAGGCGAGCTGCGGGATCTCCAGCTGTCCGCCACAGGGGGCGAGCGCTGGTCGTGCCGCTCCACGACTGCTTACGTGTCCGCCGACGGCCACATGCGGCGCTGTCCCTACGGCCAGGCGTCCGTCAGCGCCCACGCGCCCCGGGCCGAGATCAGACAGTTCCTGACGCCTCCGCCGCAGGACCGGGTGACCCCGGACTGCGCTGCCATCTGCCGCCCCTCCGCCGCGTCCGACGAACACAGTGCGTCGTGTGCCACGCAGGCGTGAGGGTGGGCTGCCCGCACACGACTCCATGGACCGCTCTATGACGATCACGACTCCTGGCGACTTCACCCGCCGGTGGCGGCAGCCGCCGAACTTTCCGTTGGATGTTCGCTTCGACTACACGTTCTTGCCCGCCATCGACGTCCTGGAGCACATCCGCAAGGACGAGGAGGTCCGGTTCACGATCCTTGGGGACGACGACTGGCAGGTGCGCATGGACCGTACCGCTACCTTCCGCACCGCCCCGCTCGAAGAGGTCGTCACGTGGCCGTTCCGGCTGGTCCACTTCAACCTCAGTCGCTTCTACGACGACCTCCTGAGCGGCTTCCAGGCGGAGGTCATGATCCCCTGGCGCACCCACCTGTCCGTCCGGGGCTTCACCTGGCAGCGCCTGGCACCCATCCTGTTCCTGTCCACCGAAGGTGCGTCCTCGACGTACCACAATGACAACTCGCACGGACTGGTCTGGCAGGTCCACGGCACCAAGACGTTCCACAGCTACCTCGCCCCCGACAAGCATCTGTCAGCCGATGCGGCGGTCATCGGCGAGACGACCGGCGAGGAACCGCCCGCGCACGACGTGGCCGATCGCCACTCCGTCACCATGCGGGCCGGGGACCAGCTGTGGAGCCACGCTCTGACACCCCACTGGGTCACCACCGAGTCGGCGCTCGCCATGAGCGTCACCCTCTCCCACGGTGGTCTGTGCCACCAGGGCCTCTTCTCTGAGCGTGAACTGGCGCTGCGGACGTACTGGGACAAGAACCCCAGCGAGTCATGGATGCATGACCTGCGCAACGTCCGCTACTGATGTCGCGGCCCACGACACGAGGCGCTCGCCCGTGTCGTGGGCCGCAACCGCGACCGGCTACGGTGTGAGCCGGTTCGGCCCGCGGAAGAGGAAGGTGGCCTCACGGATGGAGTCCAGGCCGAGCATCACCATCAGCACCCGCCCGAGGCCCATGCCGAGGCCCCCGTGCGGCGGGCACCCGTACCGGAACGCGCTCAGATAGTCCTGCATCGGCTCGGTGCTCATGCCCTTCTCGGCGGCCTGCTTCAGCAGCATGTCGTAGCGGTGCTCACGCTGTGCGCCGGTGGTGACCTCCAGTCCCTTCCACAGCAGGTCGAAGCTCAAGGTCACGCTCGCGTCATCGGCCGGCCGCATGTGATAGAAGGGCCGGATACCGACTGGGTAGTGCGTGATGAACACGAAATCGTGCCCGGTGGTCTCCTTGATGTGGGTCGAGATGCTGCGTTCGCCCTCCGGGTCCAGGTCTTCCTTGACCCCTGCCGGGTCCCATCCGCCCTTGCGAAGAACCTCGTGCGCTTCGGCCATGGTGATCCGCGGAAAGGGCGTCGTGGGCACGGCGACCTCGACACCGAAATGCTCAGCGATCGCCTCACCATGTGCGTCGGCGACCTTGGCGATCGCGTGGGCGAGCATCTGCTCCTCGAACGCCATGACGTCCTCGACCCCGTCGATCCAGGCCAGCTCGACGTCGACGCCTGTGAACTCGGTGGAGTGGCGGGAGGTGAACGATGGCTCGGCGCGGAAGACCGGCCCGATCTCGAAGACCTTGTCGACGCCGGCCGCGATCGCCATCTGCTTGAAGAACTGCGGCGACTGCGCCAGATAGGCGTTGCGGCCGAAATAGCCGAGCTTGAAGACCTCCGCGCCGGACTCTGAGGCGGTGCCCATGAGCTTGGGAGTGTGCATCTCGGTGGCGCCCTGCGCGTAGGCGTACTCGCGCATGCCCTGTTCCAGCGTGGTCTGCACGGCAAACATCAGTTGAGCGGCGGGACGGCGGCGCACGTCCAGGAAGCGCCAGTCCATGCGCTGCTCCAGGCCGGTGTGCTCGTCGATCGGCAGCGGCGTGGCGGCCGGGTTCAGGACCTCCACCGCTTCGGGGACGATCTCCAGGCCGCCGATCTTGACCTGGGCCGCGTCGACGACGCGGCCGGTGATCCTTACAGCGGACTCGGATGTGAGGGCTTCGAGCTGGGCCTCCAGTGGCCCGTCGTCGCGCTTGTGGGTCACCTGCACCATGCCGGTGTGGTCGCGCACGATGACGAACTGCATCTTGCGCTGCAGGCGGAGGGTGTTCACCCATCCGCAGACGGAAACGGTACGGCCGACGTGTTCTCGCAGGTCGGAGACGTGTACGCGGCTGTGGATCATTCGGGTCCTCCGAAGGACTTCGTCATGATCCCTTGGGAGTGCGGGCGAGAAGGGCAACTCGCGGTGCCACCGCACTTTCGCCGCCACAGAGTGGCGGCCTCATTCAGGCCCGGTGACGGGGGCCGACCGGCGGGGCATTGGACCACCAGGCGGGGTCGTTCCTCCCCGCGCTCAGGAGGGTCTTCACCTCGGGACGCGAGACCACCTTCCCAGCTTCCGGCGGTTCTCTCTGCTCGCGTGATCCCTGGCTACTCGTCTCCTTCAACGCGTTGCCCAGCAGGATACGGAGAGTGTGGCAGCGGTGGCAATCAAGAAACTCACCTGGCTGGGAGAACCTGTCGTGAGCGCGGCCATGCGACGGACCGTTGGTTGCCGACGCCGAGGAACTCACCCCACGACTCGACTGGATCATGAAGCCCCTGTATCTACCCGGAAGAGCGGCGTGCCCGGACCCGCTGGTCGGCGCGGACGCCCGGCTCCGCGCCCTCACCGGGCGTCTCATCGACGACCTGAACCGGAATGGGACCAGTGCGCAGCCGAAAGGGGGGACCGTAAGGGATCGGGTCAGGAGGGGACGCTCATCCTTGCCAACTTCGATCCCTACCGACCCCGCCAGAGGAGAGACCTCCTCATGCATGCCTGCGGTCTCTCACGGCGACGGCCTACAGCCTGTGGCAGCCGCGGCTGGTTGTCCTTCAACGACGCGGTATGGATGCCCCTCGTCTCGGAGCAGCGAGCTGGTCGAGCAATGTTGGCGCCAGGCCAGCCATTCGCCGACGGCAGACAAGAAAGAGAGCCAAAAGACTGGATCGCTGTGCCATGACTATGTCAATGTACAACATACCGCAAAACACCAGGTCAGAGGTAACCCACTCTTGGCGGTGATTAGATTTCCGGAATCACTCGGCGGGATGGGCATTGCGCAGGTCGCTCCTCTGTCCTGGAACATACATGGGAGGCTCGTCTGTCAGGATTCGCTATCCGCTCTGTCCGCTTCGCTTCACAGATGCGCTTTGCTCTAGGTGGACTGAACGCTCGGGCGGGCCAAATGGCTGGTTACTTCCTAGCGGTATCCACCGGACGCTGCTTCTGCGTCTGCGAGGCTACCGCGGCAATCGTGCCGTCCTCGCACACGTGGTACGGCATCCGGGCACCACGACGAGGTAGTTGGCCAAGGCCCTCGGGGTTCCTGAGTGCCGCGTCACGGCAAATCTCGACTGGTTCACGGACGACGGTCTGCTAACTGTCGCCTCGGACGGCGGTCCCGGAGCCCCGCGCTCGTACATACTCCCACCCGCCGACGTCGAGGCCGAGCAGACACGGTGCGCGTTACAGGGCGGGCAACATAGCCGACGATCGCCGGTTGGCCAAACCGGCGCTTCTCCGGACCATTTGAATGACCAGGGGACGCCGACGTGTCCCGGTGTCTCATGTGAGGAGTCAAGTAGCTTGTCACAGGCTGCAATAGACGAATCTTCTCTACTCTCTGTGGACCACGTCCGCGCCCTTCTCACGTGGATCCAGGAGGGATCTCCGGGGTCGGTTTTCCCCTGCCTCGGCTTTATGGCGGGCACCGCACTATCGCCGGGTGAAGTGGCCACGGTTCGGGTACAGGACGTGACGCCCCTGGACGAGGAGTTCGGAGAGGTGCTGGTCCGTGTCGGTGAGGCCCGGAGGATTCCTGTCTCTCCGGCCCTCGTGGGTGTACTGAGGCGGTGGATCGACGGGGCGGACTTGATGGCTGGAGATCTGTTGTTCCCGGGCGAGCGGGGTATGTCGTTGGCGTCCCCCGAGTACCTGGGGGGACGGAGACCGGCTCGCCAGGCGGTGTTGAGCCCGGACGAGGTGCAAGCGGGCTTGGGGGAGCAGGTCTCCAGCCTGCGTGACTCCTGTATGGACCGCTGGCTCGAGTCGAGCGTTCCGGCGTGGGTGGGCGCCGAGTGGGCTGGTGTCAGCGCGAGTTGGATTGCGCTGCGTTACCCGCATCGCTTCAGGCCGGAAGACGTCGAGATCGACTGGGACCATCTGGAAGAGATCATGGCCCTTCCGGACGTACCCGAGCGGTAGCTTCCGTCCGGCGCTCCGACTCACGATCCGAGCGCGGGACCACCGCCGCATACATCCCGCACGTCGGCGATCCAAGCTTCACGCGGCCGTCTCACGCGCCCCAGCCCCTCAGCGATCTGTTCTCCCTGCCTAACAGGGCTGGTTTACCTGCGCGGTGGACCGCCAACAGCCCGGTTGCATCAATTCGCCCCTTGGCCTTTCCACCGCTGTTCCGAGGACTCGCGCATGCCTGCCCGTTTGCTGTCCATCCCCGCTGTCGCCGCCGCCTTGGACGTCGACCGCCGCACCGTCTACCGCTTCATCGCCGCCGGAGACCTCCCCGTCGTCGATCTACGCACCGGAACGGAACGCTCCCGCGTCCGTGTACCCGCTGCCGGGCTCGAGGAGTTCATCACCAGCAGGCTGGTTGCTTCCCCTCGCGCCCGCCGGTGATCTCTCGCCGTTCGTCCGACCATAACCATTCCCGAACCAAGGAGTAGTACCACGTACCTGCGCAAATTGAAGTCCGGCAAGTGGCAGGCGACCGTGCGCAACCGGGTCGGAGACCGGTTCAGCGAGTCCTTCCCCCTCAAGGCCCAAGCGCGGGCCTGGGGCATCGAGCTGGAGACCCAGTTCGCCCGCGGAGTCATGCGCGACCCGCGGGTCGGCGAAATCGCGTTTCAGGAGTGGCATGACCGATGGTGGAACGCCCGCATCGTAGAACCCCATACCCTGCGGGGCGATGCGTCCAGCATCAAGAACCACGTCATGCCCAACTGGTCGGACTGGGAAATGCGGGCCATTACCCGCATGGACGTCCAGAGCTGGATCCGCTCCCTGGTCGAGAAGGGTGCAGGCCCTGCCGCGATCAAGCGGGCCTACAACCTGATGTCGTCCATCATGCGTGCGGCTGTCGACGACGATGTGATCGCAGTGAGCCCGTGCCGCAGCATCGATCTGCCGCCCATAGCGGTCAAACCGCCGCAGTGGTTCATACCCGACCAGGCGCAAAGCATCATCGACGGACTCGCCCCCTCCTGGCGGACGATGTGCCTGGTCGGCTTCTACACCGGACTGCGCTGGGGAGAGCTCTCCGGTCTGCACCGCCACCGCATCGACACGCGCCGCTCCCGCCTGTTCGTGGTGGAGGTCAATACCAAGAGCGGCATCAAGGAGTACCCCAAGAGTTCCAAGAGCCGACGCGAAGTCCCGCTACCGCCCCACGTCCTGGAGGCCCTCGAACGTCACATCCACCGGCTCAACCGCGACGCGGTGGTGTTCACCACCATCACCAAGGGCCGCTCCGGGCGCCTCCTCGCCGACAGCAACTGGCGCCGCCAGACCTGGTGGCCCGCCGTCGAGGCCGCCTACCACTTCGGCGACGACGGAGAATTGCAGCCCGTCCCGCACTACCCACCGCACTCCATGCGGCACACCTGCGCCTCGTGGCTCGTGCAAAAGGGGGTCTCACTCTACGAGGTCCAGCACCTCCTCGGTCACGAGAGTTTCCAGACCACCCAGCGCTACGCACACCTGCAGCCGGACGCGCACAAGGCCGTACTCGGAGCCTGGGAGCGCATGGAAGTTCCGCTCACCATCGCTGCATAGACGTTCCTTCGTCCCGTCCTCCGCGGACGGGGCGAAGCCGTTTGTGCACGGAGTGAACGGGGTGACGGGACCTCGTCGGCCGGCTGGTCCTGGGGCAGCGTCCAACGGCTGTCGGCGTCGAACGGCCACGGGAAGGCGTAGGCATCCACCTGCGCGAGTTCGCGAAGTATCTCCCGCGACGCCGGAGAGTTCGGCGGAGCGCTCAGCTGGCTCTGCAGCGGGTCGGGTTGTGCCACATACGCCTCGGCCCACTCCAGCCTCTCCGCCTCCTCGGCCTGAACCGGTGTGCCGTCGGCTCGGGTGTGGGCGGCCTGGCAGAAGGCGCGGATCTCGGCGGACCGTTGCCCGGCTCCGACCTGTTCGGTGAGGAACTTCGCACGGTGCCTCTCGATCTGTTGCTCGCGAGCCAGTGGGATGGCTGCGTACCACCGACGGCGCCGCTCGGCTTCGAGAAGTGTCTGCTCCTGGTCCCGACGTTCGGCTTCCGCAGCGAGGCGTTCGGGAGCCTGCATGAGGAGCCCCAGGCGTGATTCCAGGGTCCATCGCGCAACGTCGCCATAGGAGTACGAGTGCTGGTACCGGCTCTTGGTGGGCGCGCCGAGGGCGAGGCAACCGTTGAATACCTCGTCATACTTGGGCAATCGGGTCTGGATTGCGCTCCTTTTGGCGGACCTCCTGCGGAGTCGGCACGTGCGGGACTTTGGTCGTCCGCTCCGTAGGGACGAGCGGAAAGGCGCGGCCCCGGATCACGATCGCCAGCATGTGCACGGCCTCGCCGCGTTGCGGTCGGCCTGCGTCTCCGTCATATAGCCGCGGCTTTCGGCCTCAGTGAGGAGGGCGTCCATGATCCGTAGGGCTCGCTCTGCGAGCGGACGCGACACGTACAGCGGGATGATCTCCGTTCTGCCCGGGTGTCGTGCCCTGTCCGCGACCGAGAGCCTTGCGCGTCGCGCGGACAAGGGGGTGGGGGCGATCCCAGAACCTCCGCTACATCGATGGTCGGCACTGGAGGTGGCTGGGCAGCCTTCTCGGCGTCATCGTCGATCAGGGCGAACACGCAGTCGCCGCGCTGGCGACCGCTCCCCGAAGCTTGTGCCGTTCCGGTACGACCGTGAATTCCCCCGGGGGTGATTGCAGTCGGGCAATCGGCTCGGCTCCGCCGGCCGGGACGAGCGCAGATTGGGCGCCATCGTTCTTGAGGTTGCTTCTCGGCCACTACCTGCCGGGGACGCTTGCCGTGCTTGAGGTCGTACCGGCCGTCCGCAGTCGCCACGGCGACATGACTGCTGCCACGCCATGTCCGCTCTATGAGCCCGCGTTGCTCTAGCACCCAAGCTGTGTGCACCTGGACAGGTGCGATCTGCACGGCATCGGAGGCAGCCGCGATCTCGCGGGGCAGGTCGGCCTGTGGTGCGGACACTGCGTACTTCACTGCTCCTGCTCCACTCGACAGTATGCGGACGGGAACGGCCAACGTGGAGCGGGCAGCGATTAGGACGCCTCAAGTCCCGCGTAGGAGTGCCTGATAGCGACGTTGCACACAATCGGCCGTATCCAGTGCGTGGCAGCGCGAAGCTCCGCTTTGGAGAACGTGAACGCCTCACTGTTGCTGTGAGGCGGGCGGGGAGTAGGAGTTCACCTTCGGCCTCTTCTTCGCGCTGCGGCTGCGGGCGCGTACGGCCCGTTCGCGGGGCGTCTCGTTACTTGTTTCGAATCCCAGCATCACGTTGTACCCCTCGCGGGCACGTTGCAGCCCGAAGCCCCTCAACTGCTCGACGCTGGTCCCCACAGTTCCGACTCTGCCGAGCTTCACCAGCTCGGCGAACTCCGATCCAACTAGGTAGCCGACGGCCCGGTCGTAGCTGAAAATGCGTCCGCCCTTGGGGCCGAGCGTGCAGTCGTCATCCAAGAGGACTCGGGCGTAGGAGAGGGGGATGTACATGCCATGGGCCAACTCGGTGCCGGAGGCTTCTCCGTTCCGCCAGTGTGCGAACTTCAGGAAGCACGCGTCCGGGGAGAGGCGCCACTCATGGGAGCGGGCGGGTTTTGAACTGAGCTGTGAAACCTTTTCCAAGCGGTCCATCTGTTCCAGGAGTTGCTTGTTCACCCGGTATTCCTTACGTCGAGGCTCCAAGCGCTTGTACTGGACGAGGACGAAGCTGTGCGTGGGGTGGTGGTAGTAGATCATGTCTGTGCCCAGTCGGCTCTCTACCGGAGTGGCATTGACATTGACGACTTCGAGACGGCGTCCTGCGGAGTCCTCCAGCACGTGGATGTCGCATCTAACGTCACTGCGTTGCCGCCAGTCGTCGAAGAGAGGCACTTCGCCGCCCAGGCCGACCCGTACGTCGTGGTCGATCAGGCTGTTCTCCACCGGGTCTGGAATGAGCCCCGCGAGGTATGGCTCTTCACGGGACGAGGGGCGCCCCCAGGCCGACAGCGCGGAGTGCGGGAAATCGGTCACGCGAGTGAGGGTCTGGGCAGCGTCTCTCTGTTCCTGCCATGCACAGTCCGCTGAGTCCTCGACGTTGAAGTGGAGCGGGTTGAGCTGGGCGAGCAACCAGTCGATGTACCGGGACAACTCGGGATGGCGACTTACGAGTGCTTCCTGCAGAGCCAGCCAGGTCTCCATGCCAAAGTGGCCCGCGCTTCCGGAGAGAGCCCGCTCCACGTGACCTCGGTGTGTCGAGGGCAAGGATGCGAGAATTCCGTCAGGCCCGTCCAGAGGGACCGGTTCCGGACATCTGCGCATGGGCTCGATGGTGATGCTTCTGTCGACCGGACCCACGGTGTTGATGCGCTGGACCGACCCCATCCAGGTGATGAAGCGGCCGTGTTCGACGAGCGCGTCTCGGCCGGAGTTAGCGGAACGCGCCGGGCTGTCGCGGACCAAGAACACCAACCGCGTACCGGTGTCCGACGTGTCGAGCCCAGTGGGCAGCCCTTTGGTGAAGTGTTCCGAGACTAGCCAGTCGTCTTCGGTGCCGGCCATCTGTTCCGGGGTGAGGGTCACTATGTAGGTCACAAGCGGACCTTACCGATGCGGTCGACACTCCAGGCGTACGGAACCTCCGGCACTGCTGAGGAACGGAGTTGAAGGCAAGCCTTGTTCTCACTGTGCTCCGTACTTCCCCCGTGCGCTCCCGGCGCCATTCTCAGCGAGCCGTCCAGAGTCCGATGGCGTGCTGGCTACTTCGGCGGGAAACTGTCCGGACCCAGAGCACCGTCGATCGGGCGCTCGCCAAGGCGAGCAACTCGGGCGAGCGCACTACCGTCGAGCAGCGCGTTCGGGCTGTTCTTTGGGCTCGGGCCATACGGCGACAGGTCTCGGGTTGACGTGCGCTGATTGCGCTGGCCTCGTTACCCTGTGTCGTAGGGAGCGCCGAGGTGTGCGGGGGCAAGGATGAGCACGGGGGATGCGGTGCATCGAACGGCCGCGGTGGAGCAGGGGATTGCATCCGCTGATGCGCTCTTCTCTCTGGAGGGCATCCCAGAAGGAGCTGTCGTACCAGAGCCGGAGGGCTTAGCTGCCACTGAGGCGGCAGTCGAGCGACTTGGTAGCCGGTTCGCCGGACTGGACGGTCAAGTACGGCACGCGCTGAGACGTACCCGAGATCACGCAGGCAATCTGTCCAGCGACCGTCTCCAGGGACTCTCGGAGATCGTGCAGAATGCCGAGGACCTTGACGCCACGGAAGTACGCATTCTGACAAAGGAACGGGAGCTCCTCGTCGCCCACAACGGCAGTCCCGTACGGCTGCCGGACGTTCTGGCCCTGGCGATGCCCTGGTTGACAAGCAAGGCAGAGCAAGCGGATTCCACCGGCAGGTTCGGGATCGGCCTGATGACCCTCCAGTCCCTCTCCCCGCATCTGGAGATTCACTGCGGGCATTACCGGTTCCGTGTCGGGGACCCCGACCTCTCCGTAGCCGAGCCGCTCCCAGTGCCCAACTGGTTCGCGGGCGACACCTGGACGGTTCTGCGGGTTCCTCTGGAGCCGGCTGTGCTCGGTGCGGACGAGGTGGACGCGTGGCTTGCCGAGTGGGGGGACAGCGCGCTGCTCTTCCTCGGCAGTGTCGGCAGTGTCACGCACCTGGACGAGCAAGGTGGCGTCCGGCACCGGCTGGCGCTCGACCGAGAGGTGGGCGAGCCGTTCGAAGCCGTGATGGGCGGGCGAAGCGTCGACGTCGAGACCGGCGAGGCGCGCGCCGGCGACGGGTCCCGGTGGATGGTGTGCCGCACGACCGTTCCCAGCCCCTCCGGGATCACCCGGTCCCACAAGGCGGTGGGGCCCACCACGACAATCGCTGTGGCTCTTCCTCTCGAACGCGATTACACCGGGCGGATCTACGCCGGACTTCCGGTTGCGGACACCGCGCTGGCCCTCTGCGTGAGCGCCCAGTTCGACCCGATCGCCAGCCGTCAGGCGCTCGACGACACTCCCTGGAACCGTGCGCTGAACGAATTGGTGGGCGACCTGTGGACAGCCGCCGCCCTGTGGCAGTTCCGGCGGGGTCCAGCACGGGCCTGGCGCGCCATGCCGCTCCCCGACGACATGCGCGACTCCCGTGACCCGGTCGCCGCGCTGGAGCGACTACTCCTCGACCGTGCCAGGGCGGGCGTGTCCCACGGTCTCGTCCTGGACGTCCCGGGGCAGGGGCCGCTCGGCCTGGGCGACCTCGCGGTGGAGGACGAGACGCTGGTTGGCGTGGTCACCGAAGAGGAAGTCTCTGGCGTCGCAGAGCGGACCGCCGTACTGCCCGGAGCGGCGCGGGACGAGGACGGCCGATGGCGTGAGGTGCTGGCGGACTGGGAGGACCACCACGGTGCGGTGCCCGTAACTGTGGACCTCTACGACGCGCTACGCCTCCTCGACGACGAAACCCGGTCGCCGCAGGCGAACATCCGCCTCGCCGCGGTGGGACTTGCCTCGAATATCTATTCCTCCTTGCTGTCGAGCCGCTGGCTCGTGGACAGCTCAGGAGGACGCCACAGTGTGCCCCGGCCCGCGGAACCAGCGGTGTTCACCGACGCCCCGCGGGGCCTCGGCGCCAGTCTCGGATTCTCCCGGGAAATCCATCCGGCATTCCTCGCCGACTCCCATGAGGCGCGGTCAGTGAGGGCGTGGCTCCGTAAGCGGGAGGCGCTGCTGACCGACGCGGACGCGGTGGCCGTGATCCGGCGCCTCGCGGCCATCGGCGCGGCGGGGAACGGCGGCCCGAACGTACTGCGACTGACGGATGACCAGCTCATCGAACTGCGCGACGGGTTCGCACGCGTGCCGGACCTCGAACGTGAGACGTTGGGGCGCTACGTGGGCCACGCAATCCGGTTGCAGGGACATCGTTACGATCGGGCCGGAAAACGCGAGGACATCGACGTCGCTCCAGCCAGGGCGTACCTGCCCGCCCGACTGGACAGCTCGGAACGCGAGGAGAGCTTCGCCTTTGCTGCCGGTCGCACGGTCGGGCTGGTGTGGCTTCGGTCTCGGTACGCCGAGGTCCTGCAGCGCGGCGGCGCCGGGATGGGCGCCCGCAAGTTCCTGAGGCTCCTGGGCGCGGAGACCGCGCCCAGGTTACGCAGGCACCCGGGGGCGCGGGAACGCTTCACGCAGAGCCCGAAGGGGCTGCCGGCGGATGTCATGTCGGGACCTCGGGCACGCACGGATGCCCTGCGAGCTACGAAAGCGACCTTCACGCTTGACGACTACGAAAGCCCAGACCTACGTGCCGTCGCCTCTGGCATAGCGTCGGAGCAGAACCCGCAGATCCGCAGGCGCAGGGCGGCAGCGCTGTTCCACGTCCTCGGGCGGGCATGGAGCCGCTTCTCTGACCACGATGAGGTGGACGCCGTCTTCGACTACTACGCATGGCAGAACCGGGGCAGGACTGCAGCTTTCTGGCTTTGGCAGTTGCGCGAGACCCCATGGCTGGACGACGGTAACGGCACACCGTCTGCCCCGGCCCGACTCTGCATGCGGACCACCGGCACAGTTGCTGTGTACGGGGCGGACAACGAGCGATTCATCCATCCCGAGATCCAGCAACTGGTCGGCAGACGCAGTGATGTGCTGCGCGCCCTGGAAATTTCTGCGGAGGCTCGGACCGAGGACCTCGTGGAATGTCTGGAGCGCCTGCGCCGACGGGAGGAAGAGGGCGGCGACAGGGATGTGCCCGCGGCACTGATCCTCTACCAAGCCCTGGCCGAGCGCGCCTTCGTCCGTGGCACGGCCGCCCCGGGGGAGATGTCCTTGGGCTCGGTCCTCCGGGCGTTCGGCG
The DNA here is from genome assembly GCF_040680795.1 of Streptomyces sp. NPDC051976. Lineage (NCBI taxonomy): Bacteria > Bacillati > Actinomycetota > Actinomycetes > Kitasatosporales > Streptomycetaceae > Streptomyces > Streptomyces sp. NPDC051976. Next base: position 149,536 of record NZ_JBFAXL010000007.1, on the reverse strand, counting down.
AGGGGAGCGGCCTCGTCCTCACAGACTCTGGCTGGTGCCGGCCGAGCCAGTGCCTGCGCGGGGCGCCGCTCTTTGGCCCACTCCGTGTGTTCGCTCCCACGTTTCCACGCAGCGAGGAGTTCTGGCAGCGGCTCGAAGTGCGCCTGCCGAATGTGGACGACGCCACGGCTGTGATCAAGGAGCTGGCCCAGCGAGACCGGAAGCAGGGTCGGGGCGAGCCGGATGGGACGACCCAGTCCATCGTCCTGGAGACACTGAAGATGCTCGCGGCTCTAGGCCGTGCCCGTCCCGGTGCGTTGACGGCCAAGCGTCTGGGACGCCTCCCTCTTTGGACGAGCGAGGGCTGGCGAAGTAAGCGGCCCGTGTACGCCGTCGAAGACCCGGTGGTAGCCGAGGCGCTGGGTCGGGAACGTGCGGTGTGGTGCCCGGGAGCCGAACTGGGGCAGTTCCGGCCGTTGATCGGAGCCCTGCGCGTAAGCGAGATCGCCGCAGGGGACGTCACCGTGTACAGCTCTGGCCCGGCGACGCCGGACCCGAACGCCACAGCGCTGGTCCGGTCAGCCGTCACTCACCTCCGTGAGGACCTGCAGCGCAACGCCGCGAGGGTTGCCCAATCCCTGGACTGCTCGTGGGACCAGCTGGCTGACCTGACTGTTTGCGTCGCCCCTCACCTGGCCTGCTGCCTCGATCTTCCGGATACGGGCGAGGCGGTGCACGCGCCCGTGGACGCCGGGATCGACTGGTCCACGCGCACGCTGTACGTCCGTGACGCTGCCGCTCTGACACGCACATCCGGGGCGGGCCGATCGATCGCCGCCCGGTTTCCGGGCAGCCACCGCGAGGTGGCCCTTGCCTGGGGAGCAGCGTGTGACCAAGCCGAGAAGGGCCGTACAGCTGTACAACTGAGCCTTGCCGACGACCAGGTGCGGCGCGATCGGGAAGCGGCGGAGGCCGAACGCGAACGACGGCTCAGGGAACTCGGAAACGAGGTGGATCAACGCCGTACCGCGACCAAAGCGCAGGCTGGCACAGTGGCCGGTACCCCACGGACGGCAGTGATCCTGCCGCCTCCCCCCAGCACACCACCGCCCGCGGGACCGTCAGCCCCGCCTGTGCCCCCCGCCGCTCCACCGCGGAGGCTCGTCGACCCCGGCAGGCTCCGGCTCGTCGATCCGAGCGGCCTCATCACGCCGCCGAAGCCCTCGGCTGCGGCTGCGGCTGTGCCCAGCGCACGGCCGAGCGGGTACACCTCGGGTACGTCCGGTCTGCCCCAGCCCCGCGCCGGATCGGCGATCCCCCATCAGCACACGCCACCGCGCCCCTACACGGGCACGGAGCAGGAAAAGGTGGGTCTGGACGTGGTGCGCAAGGCACTCGCCACCAACGACGACTGGCTGCGTGACCTACGGGCCCAACGCGGCCTCGGCGCCGACGCGGTTGACGCACTGTCGCGGTTCTATGAACTCAAGGCATATAAGGACGCCGAGCCGGACACAGTGCTGCTGACGCCCGCGGAGTTCCAGCGAGCAATGGAGACTGACGACTTCTTCCTCGTCATCGTCTCAGGGCTGGAGTCCGGAGCCGGCCTCGTCTCTGTACGCATCATCCCGCAGCCGCTCCAGCAGCTGACCTGCCGTCCGAGTAACAGTGTGACGGTTACGGGCATCAGAGGGGCGCACAGCCGGGTGTACCAACTCGAGGAGGAGAGATAGGCCAGCCAGCCGTGGCGCTCGGAGACCGGGCGCCGGAGGCGATCACATCTGCCGAGAGCCGCGTGTGCAGCCCGGCGACAGCTCGCGGTCTGGCATGTTGGCGCCTAGCCCCTGAATCAGAGGTGTTGAAGTTGATCAGGGGTTGACGGGCGACGGTTGCAGGCCCGGCGTACAGCCTGTCAAAGCCGCCATCACTGTTCGGACTGGCCAGCTCTCTGACGCCGTGAGCATTCAGTTTCCGTACTCTCGTAGCACGCCGCTAAGCCCACCACTCCGTAGGCATCTCCCGTACGAGGTAGCTCCACGGATCGTTCCGAAGAGCCGGTGGTGGGAATTCCTCGTACAGCAGGCGAGAGACCTCCTGGCAGACGAACTGCGTGAGGCCACGGAGGGTCACCCGCAGGTGCTCCCAGCCGTGCGTATCCTCGATGACTTCCACGAACCGTTCTGGACGACGCGCATCGTCCGTGACGTGTGACAGTGCGTTCCGGCGCGCCCCGAAGCGGCTGAAGTGGTTGTTGAGCTGGGAGAAGACTGGCTGTGAGAGCAAGGGCCGTGATTCCGCAAGCAGTTCCAGGAGCGCTCGGCCGCCATCCCCGGCTCCCGGTTTCAGTGCCTCTGCGATCCCGTAACCGCGCCAGTAAGTGGACGTCTGCATCATCTCAGGCCACGGCTCGGCCATGCCCTCCAGCGCGAGGACATGGTTGACGAGCCCGAGATACGCCGCGGCGAGGTTTTCGTCGTCAGGCAGGCTTGCCAGAGCGACGGGGTCGATTGGTACGTCAGTAGAACTCAGGCTGACGACTTTACCTAGAGTCCACCCGTATATGACCGGGTTGAGGACTGATGGCAGAGGCATCTTCAGATCGGGGACCTCGCCGACCGCACGTGTATAGACGTTCGCCCTGAGAGCCGCACTCAGAGTGTTGTCGTCGCCTGTGTTGCGAAGGCCGGCCAGTATCCAGGTAGCCAAGAGGGCATGCTCGACACCCCCGACCGAGACGTTCCCGACGCCTTCGGCACCGGCCAGTTCCAGCTGCATCGCCCAGTACTCGTCGTAGGCGTCGGCAGCGGTACTCAGCCATGCGGGGGCGTACCCAATCTCGCTCAGCCGCTCCTCGAGGTCGTCGTATCGCTGCTTGTCCGCGGCAAGCAACCGGTACAGCTCGGCGTAGACGAGGGGCGAAAGCGTGCAGCTCATGCAGTCCACAAGACCTGCTCCAATTGGTCCGCCAACCCCACGTCCGGCTCCGCGTCTCCTTCGAACTCGAGGGCCTCCGCCGGGATCGGGAATCTCTCGATGTCCGTCCTCCGCAAGGACGGAACTGTCACGCCCCGCAAGAACATGCGCCTCCTGGTCTGCCCCTCGCGCCCGTTCAGGAAGTGCGCGAGCGCAGGTCCATGTGACTGGTCATGCAGCCGGAGGACGAAGATGCCCGGATCCGCGGCGGCCGGGCGTTGCGCGACGGTGGCGTACGAGTACTCGCCCACGCGGGCGATCAGGAGGTCGCCCGGGGCGATGAGGGTGACGGTGGTGGACTGCGACGCGGCCCATCGCCGGGTCGGATGGCCCCCAAGGACACTCACGTCCACGACCGGAAGTGTGCCCGGCAGTTTCGTCGGCACCTCGAAGCCGCGGGTTGAGCGGGACGGCTCCATCTCCCGTACGAAGGAACCGAGCGGTTCGCCGTCCTCCAGGAGCTCGGGACGAGGAGTGGCGAGCATGATCCCCCAGTCGTCCCGGAGTCGAAGGTCAGCCGTGACCCACCACGTCGACTCTGACGGCTCCTCCTCGCGATGCGTTCCCGCCTCGATCGAAGCCAGCACTTTGTCGAGCCGCTGGACCTCCACAAGGGGCGGCAGGGGCACGCCCATCTCCAGCAGATCCGGCGTCTTCACGGACGCCGTAGTGGTACCTGTGGCCAGCGACGCCCGACGAGCCTGTCCTGCCCGTGAGTTCAACACGGCCCAGATCCACCGGGAATACACCGGATCGAGAGGCCGGAGGGCTGTGAACCGGGATGAGAGGAGCGCACCGTTCAGCCGGTCGTTGACAAGAACGGCTGGCCCGGACGGCGAGGGCGGCACCAGGACATCACCACGCCGAAGGCCGCGCGTTCCGACGGTGAATGCCTTGCCTTGGTACTTGGTGTTCCGCCGCCGAATCGCCCCGGTCCGCGCCACCAGGCCGGCAGGCGTGATGACCGGGGAACCAGCGGTCGCGACACTCCCAGCTCGAACACTGGTAACGAGTTCACGCAATGGGACCACCGGCGCCGCTGTCGGCCAAGCGAAGGTGGAACCAACCAGGCGTCCTGGATCCCAGTCGGCCTCGCCCCGCAGATCAACTGTCAAGAAGCTACTCATGACCGTCCTGCGCTACGTGGCCGGTCGTCCTCTGCGTCGACGAACTCCAAGACGGCATTCAGCCCGGGACCTTCCGAGCCGAGTTGAGTCTCCCAGTCCTCACCGAGATGGGCGACCAGCGTCTCCGCGGGCTCAGTGCGGTCGATGACGACGAGAACGGAACGGACACCGGTGCCCGTGATCGCTCCTGCCGGAAGACCGATAAGAGCGGCTACGTGGAAGTTCTCGGCCAGGAACATCCTGTACGCCGCGTGCCGGTCCCCGAAGGTGAACGAGTGAGCGATGTGCAGGACAGTGCGACCTCCGGGCTTCAGCGCCCGCACACACTTGTCCATCGCTGCGACACCGCCGTCGGACGTGGTCGATCCGTCCAGGAGAATGTGGCGGTCGGCCAGGGAGAGACCGACAGGCGGCGCCGAGATAACGACGTCGGCATCCGCGAAGTCCCTTTGGAAGGAGTCGCCCCTCTCGATCACCACGCGCCTCGGCGCGTCCCGACCGATCCCGGCCGCCAGTTCGGCCAGCTGTGTGTCGAGCTCGTAGCCGATGAACTCCGCCGCGACGCCTTGCTCCGCAGCACGGTCCAAGGCCGTCCAGAGGAACGATCCGGTTCCGCAGAACGGATCCAAGACGGTGCCAGCCAGGTGCTTCTCAACCAGCGCCGAAACGGCGGAGGCAACGACTCGGGGTGAGCTGAATTCTCGGTGTCTGCCGCGAGAGGCGAACTCGGTCAACGCGTCCCGTTTCGCGCGCCAGAGCACGTCTGCCCGAACCGGCACGAACCCACCGTCGGGCAGTTCGATACCCGGCCTCCCACTTCGGGACGATGTCAGGACGTCCCCGGAAGGAAAGTACCGGTCGGCTGAGACCCCGGTGTTGCGGAGACGATCCGCCTCGAACCAAAGACGTTGCACCAAGAGGGAGGTAGCCAGCGACCGGTCGGTGACCAAGCCTTGCGAGCCGTGCTCGGGCGGAGCCGGGCCGTCGACCGGCTGCAAGGAACGGACACCACGGTCGGCCTTGAACCACTGCCCATTGATCACCGCGTAGTGCTCGAGCGTACCCAGCAGGTCCCGGCTGCCCGCCAGGGAGGGAAGGACGAGTTCGGGCCGGCGGAGCTTCTTGTTTTTGTACTCGACAACTGCCCACGGCACGAGTTCCCCGTCGGCATTCGACGCCCACGCCAGTACATCCGGCCGAAGGTTCGACAGATTTTCAAGCCGCGGCTCGACCTGCAGAATCGTGTATCCGACGGCACGCATCGCGGCACGAACCTCGGCGGTGTCGGACCTGTGATTCGGCATGGGGCTCCCCTCCCTTCTGCCGCCTTCCGCAACAAGGCAGCCCGGCAGGCTATCGCGTCTGATCAAGCCCTGCCAACAGAGGCGCGACGGGTACGGAGGGCCGGTTCGCACGTTCGACTCGGGCACCGGTGTCGAGGCTGGGTCGCGATCGGCCCGTGCGACCCCGGAGACACAAGGTGGCACTGGCGTTCGACCTGCACCCTTTCGTCCGGTACATGATTCACGCGGTGGAACTTGTCCGGGACGGTCCGGTCAGCGTGGTGTGCTTAGTAGGTCGACCGTCCGTTTCCGTCGCTGGCAGAGGGCGTCAATCACTAAGCTGGTTCGGACCTTGTCAAGCGTCAGACGAGAGCAGGCTTCGGCCGTGCCCGCTTGCTGTCGAAACGGTCTCAGGCAGAGGAGGGGTGGTGCGCGATCAGTGACCGCGCGAGATGGTCGGCGACTTCATCGGCTCCGGCCTGCAGGGCCGCCATGGTGACGGACTCGTCGGGTTCGGTACGCAGGGCGAATGACCTGAAGCCGGCGAGACTGGCTGTGCGCCGTGACTGACGTGGGTCGAAGGTATCGATGCTGGTCGTGGCGGGCTCCGATACGCCAGCAGCCACCACGATGCGGTCCTGCCTGATGATGTTCAACGAGCCGGTGAACTTGAGCAGTTCGGCGATCTGCTTGGGCAGGGCGTTGGGATCGAGGATCGGACCCATAGTGTCCTGGGGGAGCAGGGCTCGGGTGGAGAGCTGGCCCGTCTTGTACAGGCGGACCTCTACGAGGTGGCCCGGACGGGGCGTGTCCCACGACCGGGGGCGGCTGGCAGGGACGGAGACGGCCATATGGCCCTGCGACCGGGAAGAGCTGAGGGGGACATTGTCTTCGACCATACCGGTCGCGCGCACACGGCCCGGCAGCGACTGGCCGAGCGCCTCCAGTTCCCTGGCTGAGTAACCAGCAGAGTCCAGCGGTAGGACGTGCAGCTCCAAAAGGGTGGTCACGCCGGCGGTCTGCAGACCGCCTGTACCCTCCTCAAGGGTCCAGTGCAGGGCGGGTGGCTGGGCCAGCTTGGCGAAGGCCAGGGGGGACGGGCCCGACTCCAGCTCCCGGATCATCCCGGCGACCTTAGGGAGCAGATCCGCGGCCGTGCGGTAGCTGTCGCGGAATACTCCGGTGGCGTACGCCTCCACTACGCGTACGAACGCGTGCTGATTGGGCTCGAAGGTCACGTCCAGCTTGCGATAGACGAGGCGGGGCATACCTGCTTGTTGGGCTGCTACCCACTCGTCATGGGTTGCTGACTGCCCCGTCTCGGGGAACACGTGGCCGTAGTTCGGGCCCAGGAGGAAGAGGCAGGCGTCGGCGGTCGACAGAGCTTTCAGGCAGGCTTCCCGGCTCGGCGTGGTCTGAGCTGAGAAGTCCTCGAACCGGACCGGGGTGTGCCCGAGAGCGCGGACCAGCCCGTCAAGGGCGTCACGCTCCTCCTCCAGACTCTTGCGGGCACTGCTGATGAAGATCCTCACGCTACGGTGTCTCCACTGCTGAGGGTTCTGCTGTGAGGCGAACCGGGTGGCTGGTGCCGGCATTCAACTGGGGGTTTGATGGCCGAGACGTCGGAAGAGGCGATACGCGCCTATTGGAAGGAGCACCGAGAGCAACTGCGGCAGTGTGAGACCCAGCGCTCCACATTGACGAACCTCCTACTCGTCGTCACGGCAGCCCTGAGCGGTCTGATCGTCCAGCAGAAGTTCACGCTGAACGTCATGCCTTTGTGCCTCTTCGTCGCGACGACTGGAGTCTACGGGGCTGTGGCGGTGGCTAAGTACTACGAGCGGGCCTCCTACCACCTCACCCAGGCAAGGGCGTTGACCCGAGACCTGGCGGGCCGGGGCGTGCTGGGGTCCGATGAAGGGCTCGCCCGGGCACGCGCGGCGCACTACCGCGAGTTTCCCCGGCTGCACCGCATTCGGCTTCACCGCCTGTGGGTAGGGCTGCACCTCGCTATAGCCCTGTACGGGCTCTCCCTCCTTCTCGTCTGTGTGATTGTCGCCTGACGACTCAGGGAGAGGGAGCACAACACACGCGCGGCGCTCTGGTGCGGTCTATTGCCGCCTGAGCAGTAGCTGTCGCCCTGCCTGGATCCTGTGGTCCGCTCCGCTCCTTCGCGGCACCGCCATGTTGTCTCCACAGCACTCCCTTGCTCTGAATCGGGGACCGCTCGCTGGTACGGCCATCAGCCGCCGCCCCTCCGCGGCGCTTATACTCTCACCGTGGTAGGAGAGGACGCCCACTTAAAGGGAATCTCGGGAGCGAAGAGAGCCAAGCTCTACCTCGAGGGCACGATGCGGATCTGTGGGGCCTTCGCGAACACGGACTCGGACGCCTGGGCGAGGAAACTGACACTCGCCTGGCCGGAGGGCGGACAGACCTTTTCCTTCGACCTGGGCGGGTCGATGCGGGGCGCCCCGTACCATGGCGACCAGTTCTGCGCGGAGGTCAAGCACTATCAGGGGCCGGCGGACCAGGGCACTCACTTCGTCGAGTTCCTCGCCAAGTGCTACGTCGCGCACCAGGAGAAGTACCTCTTCGGCGATCACTACATGTGGATCACCTGGGCCCCCTTCAATGTGACCAGTTGGTCACAACTACACGAGCCGCAAAGGATCGAGTCCGCTGTCGTCCAACACCGGCAACGCATCTTCGGTGACGTCTCCGAGGACGAAGCCAGGAAGAGAATCGACACAAACGCGGTCCAGAGCGTGTCCGAGCGCGTGTGGCGCATCGTCCTGTCAGAGAAGCAGGAGGGTTTGCTGCCCCTCACCGAGTGGCGGGCCATCCTGGCGCACGAGCTGATCCTGAAGGGGGAGTGGTGAACGCCGTCGCATCGTCGATCGCCGAGGCACTCGAGGCGGACGACCCGTACCGCACCTTCGCCGAAATCAAACGACTCCTCGAACAGCACCTTCGACAGATCAATCCGCAGATCCGGACCAGGCGCACCGGATACTACAACCACACCCACATGCCGGACCTGGTCATGCGATGGCCGCACGACGACGACCTCAGCGACCGATACGTCTACCTGCGCAGCACGACGGACGCGGACGAGCTCGGGTTCGACATCAGGCGCCTTGCTCGCCAGGACCGGCCCATTGTTCTGGCGCTCGGCGCTCTCCGTCCGTCCTTCGACGCCCGCATCCTGGATTCGCTCGCGATCGACCACCACACCCTGGTCTTGGACCTGGCGGCTTTCGCGGAGCTGACCGCTGGCGAGTCGGCCGACGCCGCGTTGAGGCGTCTGATCGCGAACACCGTCATTGAAGGCGGCCAGGGCCTCCTCGACGAGCGCTCCGTATCCCGGCTGGGCCGTGCCATGACGACCGGCGCGCAGGCAGCCCGCCGCGGTGATCGTGAGGGGACTGAGGACGCGCTTGCCTTTGCCTCGGACACGCTCTCCCCACCGATCGCGCGCCGCCTGACGGCCTTCTTGAGTACCTTATGGCGCGCTAGTGGTGCACCAGTAGCCGCACTCGAACGCGCTCCCAAATATTCGCAGCAACTGGACGAGTCGTCGCTCGGTTACCTCCTCGAAGGCCAGGAAATCACTGATGGGAACTTCTGGAGCCGTATCGCCCGTGAGATCACTCTGGCCGATCTGCTGCGGCACGGCAGGATCACCGCCACCGACAATCTCCAGCACCTCATGCGCGCCGCGCTGAGCACATGGAACGCCCGGGTATGCGGCGTAGCCCCCTCATCCTTCGCTGCTCGCCGTGGCGCAGCCCCCCTGCACTGGACTACGGGTGAGGGAGTCCTGAGCTTCGACGCGCCCGGCTTCGTTCTCACGCTCGCACAGAAGGTCGACCACCTGCCATCGTCGGCGGCACGAGCGGCGTACGAACTGCCGGCCCTCGACGAGGTCGGCAATCGTCTGCCGCTCCTAGGGCTGAGCCTCAAGGCCATCACACTGGTCAAGGGTGGCGGAAAGGTGGCGTACGCAGGAGAGGTGGGCGCCTTGCATGGGGACCGGCTCCGCCACCTCAGTGAATCTCTCGGACCTGGAACCCTGGTCAAGACAATCGAAGCAGCCCTGCCGCCAAGTGGCGTACCGGTGAGGTACAACTTCTCCACCCGGACCGCCTCGGTAAAACCGCCCCGCGGCAGTGTCCCCCTACTGGAGCTCGTGAACACCTCCATTCGACTCTTCACGGATCTATCCCACGCGGAGGAGGAACGCCTCATCGAGGTGATCCCGTCGGGCGGCCGCACCCTGCATGCCGGAATCGATCACGACATGCAGGGGACAGAGCCCCCCGCCGACTGACGCGCGGCGGGTCCACAGTGGGCGCACCGACACGACTCCACCGCGTGAGGCTCCGTACCGGGGGAGGTGCTGCCGTACTGCGAGGAGCCATGCCAGATTGTCTGTGCCGAACCGACTTACGGCCGTGACGCTCATTTGACGCTCCGGGCGCCCGCTGGCCCTCATTCGGGACTCGAAAGCCTCTCTGACCTGCTGCTTTAACGCCTGTTTCCAGGCCGACATCTTCCCGGTGACCCACCATGTGGAGTGCGTGGCGATCCTGGTGCCCGCGAAGTAGCGGGGGCGGGCCGTCAGGGCCGTCACCTGGGCAGTACGCAGACCGGCGTCGGTGCCTTGAAGGACGCGCCGGTGGCCGTCAGCGCGCCCGACGCGGGGTCGCGGCGGAAGGTGGTCACGGTGCCGGAGTTTTGGTTGGCGGCGAACAGCAGCGTCCCCGAGGGGTCGAGGCTGATGTGCCGGGGATAGGCGCCACCCGTGGGCACCGTGTCCAGCAGCGTCAGGGACGCGCCCGCGCCGCCGACGGCGAACCGCGCCACGCTGTTGTGGCCGCGGTTGGAGACGTAGACGAAGGCGCCGTCGGGTGAGACCAGCACCTCGGCCGGGTAGTTGCGCTCCGACGGGGGCGGGCCCGCGGGCACCGTGGGCTGCGGGGCGCCGGGGGTGAGCCGACCGGTCGCCGGGTCGTAGCCGCAGACGATCACGGAATCGCCCAGCTCGTTGGCGAGGTACGCGAACCTGCCGGACGGGTGGAACGCCAGGTGCCGCGGTCCCGCGCCCGGTGTGACACGCGCCTGCGAGACCGCCGCCAGCTTCCCCGTCGCCGTGTCGAGCCGGTAGGTGTAGACGGTGTCGGTGCCCAGGTCGACGGCGAGTACGTAGCCGCCCTGCGGGTCGCTGAGCACCATGTGGGCGTGCGGCCCCTCCTGCCGGTCGGGGTCGGGGCCCGAGCCGCTGTGCTTCACCAGGTCGCTGCGCGCCCGCAGGCTGCCGTCGGAGGCGATCGGGTGCACCGCGACGCTGCCGGAGTCGTAGTTCGCGCTCAGCACATGGCGGCCGCCGGGGTGCACCGACAGATGGCACGGCCCGGCGCCACCGGTGCTCTGCGCGCTGCCCAGCACCTTCAGCCGTCCCTGGGCGTCGATCGCGACGGCGGTCACCGAGCCCTTCGACTGCTCGTTGACGGCGTAGAGGTGCGTCCCGTCGCCGGACAGCGCGAGGAAGGACGGGTTCGCCACGCCCTTGAGCGTGCCCGTCGAGGTGAGCGTTCCGCTCTGCGGGTCGTACGAGGCCAGCCCGACGCCTTGCGTCGCGCTCGTCGTATAGGTGCCGAGATAGACGGGGCGGCGGGCCGCGGACGCCGCCTTGTGCGGTCCAGCTGCCGGTGCCGGGTGCGCCTGCTGCCCGCCGCCGGCATCGGCCGCCGCTGTCGTCGCGGGCCGGTCGCGGCGGGCGGGCGCGGCCATGGCGGCGGCACCGGTCAGGGCCGCCGCGACCGTGCCGGTGCCCGCGGCCAGCAGCAGGCGGCGGCCGACCCGCTTGCCGTCGCCGGTGTGCCCGGAGTTCTCGGCGTCGTCCGTGTGCGTGGCCTCGGCGCCGTCGTCGGCCCGGCGGTGCTGCGTGCCCATCGCGTCTCCCTGTCGGATCCGCCGGAGGGGTCGTGACCGACCCGTCGGCTTCCGCCTGCCGCTGATGCACTCCAGTGCCCTGAGTCACTCTGAAACCAGGGGTTGCGCTGGAACGGGAGCGTAAGAGGGTCTCGATCACCCGTCAATAGGTCTGGACCAAAGAAGGTTCCGGTTCCGGAGGAGTCCGGCGGAGGGAGGGGCCCTCAGGCTCCGCTCATCTCCAGGAGTTTGGTGACGGTGTTCCAGTTGCGGGCGGTGGCGGTCATGCCGAGGCGCCGGTCGGTGAGGAAGGCGGCGAGTTTCGAGTCCCTGATGCTCTCGGGGAAGTGGCCGTAGATCTCCCGCTCGCCCGCCCGGACCTCGTCGGGCGCGTACAGCGCCGGGTCGAGCGCCGCCAGCTTGTCCGCGGGCGCCGGTCCTGACAGGAACGTCACCAGGAAGCGCGATCCGTCGACCCCTGTCATGTCGAACGGGTTCGCCTCCACCACGCGCCGCAGATCCGCCGCGGTGCGCACCAGGCACTTGATGGTCAGGCCCAGCTCCTCGGTGATCCGCCGCTCCAGGTCGGCGGCCAGCCGGTCGGAATCCGTGTCCTTGTGCGCGAAAACGGCGTTGCCGCTCTGCAGATGCGTGCGCACCTCGGTGCCGCCCAGCCCCGACAGCAGGTCGCGCAGGGTCTGCATGGGCAGCTTGTTCTTGCCCCCGACATTGATTCCGCGCAGCAGCGCCACATAGGTCGTCGTCACCCTCGCCACGCTAGCGCCTGCCGTGGTGTCGGCGGTCATCGCGTCGACGCGTCGGGACGGCACCCTTCCCCGCCGTCACCCGGTGGGGAAAACCACGATCGCGCGAATCATGCGTGATGTCCCTCGTTCGGGGGACGAGACGGTCGCTGGAACGGTTCGGCATCCGGCGCGGTGGCTACGTTCGCGCCCATGACCACCATCCACGACCGGCCCGTCGTCACCGAACTGCGGCTGTCCGCCTTCAAATCGCACCGGGGTGCGTCCTTCGGGCTCGGTCCGCTCACCCTGCTCGCCGGGGGCAGCGGCACGGGCAAGTCGAGCGTGCTGGAGGCGCTGGCCGCACTCGGCAGGCTGGCCTGCGGCGACGGTCTTGACGAGGTCTTCTCCTCGGTGGTGCGCGGCGGCGCGGCGGCATGCGTACCGCAGGGCGCGCAGCCGGACCCCCAGGGGCGGCGCGGCTTCCGGATCGGCTGCACCGTGACCGGCCCGGTCGGCCCGGTCCGGCTCGACGTGGCGATCCAGGCGGAGCCCACCCTGAGGATCGTCGGCGAGCGGCTGACCGGGGCCGGCGAGACCCTGCTGACCACCGCGCTGCGCGATCCCGGACGCCCCACCGTCCAGGCCGCCTGGCACACCGCGGGGCTGGTCTCCGTCACCCGGGCGCCGCTGCCGGACGACCGGCTGGCCACCGCGCTGCTGCCGCTGCGCGTCGCGGGGCGTACCGACGGGCAGCGGCTGGTGCTCGCCGCGGCCGAGCAGATGGTGGTGGCGTTGCGCGGGGTGTTCCCGATCGCGCCCCGGCCGGAGTTGATGCGCGGCCCGGTGGCCACCGGGGACGGGCGGCTGCGCGCCGCCTGCGACAACCTGTCCGCCGTCCTGGCCAGGACCGAGGGCGAGTGCGTCACCCGGCACGCCGCGCTGGTCAACGCGGTGCGCGCGGTGTGCAGTCCGCCGGTGGAGGGGCTCACCGCGCTGCCCGCCCCCCGCGGCGGCGGGGGAGAGGGCGGTGCGGACGCCGCCGTCGCGGACAGGGTGATCGCGGCCGTGGACCGCGGACCGCTCGGCATGGTGCCCGTCGACCGCCTCGGCGACGGCGAACTCCGCTTCCTCGCCCTGGCGTTGGTGCTGCTCACCGGCCCCGGCGTGCTGGACGTCGACACCAGTACGGAACTGCTGCCCGCCAGCCAGGTGCTGACCGTGCTCGGTGACGGCCTCGACCACGGCCTGGACCGCCGCCAGCTCGGTGAACTGCTGCGGCTGGCCGGGGTGGCCGCCGCGCGCGGGCACATCCGGTTGCTCGGCACCGTCCAGGACGCCGGTTTCGCCGAGGGCGTCGGCGGTGTCTCGGTGACCGCGCTCGGGGGGCCGCAGTCGCGGCTCCACGAGGATGCGGTAGACCAGTCGGGGTGACGACCGACCACCCGGATCTGGCGGCGCTTCAGGCCCGCCTCGCCGCCTTCGCGGCGGCCCGCGACTGGCAGCCCTTCCACACGCCCAAGAACCTCGCCGCGGCACTGAGCGTCGAGGCCGCCGAACTGCTGGAGATCTTCCAGTGGCTGACCCCCGAGCAGGCGGCGGACGTGATGGCGGACGACGGCACCGCGCACCGCGTGCGGGACGAGGTGGCCGATGTGCTGGCGTATCTGCTCCAGTTCTGCGACGTGCTCGGCATCGACCTGCTGGAGGCGCTGGCGGCCAAGATCGACCGCAACGAGGAGCGCTTCCCCCGTCCCGATTCCTCGTCCGGGTGAGCGAGTTGTCCACAGCCCGGTAGTTGTCCACAGATCTTCCCCGCGCCTGCCCGCCGCCCGCCGATCTCTGTCACGCTGAGTGACGGTGAAGGGATCATCGCGGGACGCAGGACGCAGAACACAGGGCGCAGTGACGAAAGGCCGCGGTCGGGCGCGGCGGGACGCGGGGGTGCGGGATGGACGCGGCACGACTGGTGGAGCAGGCCGAGCGGGCGATGAGCGGGACGCCGCGGCCCGAGGCCGTCATCGCGGAGGCGTGGCAGGCGTACGAACTGACCGAGGCCGTCGGGCGGTTGCTGACCGCCGACCGCGATGACGGGCCGGTGGCCAGAGCCGGGCCGAGGCCGGTGGTCACGGCGTCCGGCGGCGACCCGCCGCGCGCCGAGCGGCTGACCGGGGTGCGCGACCCCGACGGCACGCTACGGCGGCTGCGCACCCTCCTCGGCGAGATCGGCCTTGCCCTGGTGGCCCTGACCTGCACGGCAGCGGACGAGGCCGCGTACTGGCACTGCATCGAGGCGCTGGACGCCGTCGACGAGTCCAAGGACCGCCTCCGCGCGCTGTCGGGCGCGGAGACGGGGTGAGGAGGGGGAGACGGGCAGCGCCAGAGGGCTCCTGGGAGGAGACATAGGAGGGGACAGTCGGCCGGCCCGAGGCAGGATGGAGGGGTGGACGACGGTGTGGACGACAGCGCGGCAGCGGGGCTGGGCGACGGCGTGACGCTGGTGCTGGACGGTGGGCTGTCCAACCAGCTCGCGGAGCAGGGCTGCGACCTGTCCGACCCGCTCTGGTCGGCCCGGCTGCTCGCCGACGCGCCCGCGCAGATCGAGGCCGCGCACGCCGCCTATGTACGGGCGGGGGCCCAGGTGCTGATCACCGCCAGTTACCAGGCCACGTACGAGGGGTTCGCGCGCCGGGGCGTCGGGCGGGCCGAGGCGTCCGGGCTGCTGCGGCGCAGCGTGGAGCTGGCCCGGCGTGCGGCGGCGGGGCGGCCGGGGGTGCGGGTGGCGGCCTCGGTCGGACCGTACGGGGCGATGCTCGCGGACGGCAGCGAGTACCGGGGGCGGTACGGCAGGAGCGTGCGGGAGCTGGAGCGCTTCCACCGGCCCCGGATCGAGACGCTGGCCGCGGCGGGACCGGACATGCTGGCGCTGGAGACCGTGCCGGACAGCGACGAGGCGGAGGCGATGCTGCGGGCGGTCGAGGGCTGCGGGGTGCCGGTCTGGCTGTCCTACACCGTGGACGGCGTGCGGACCCGGGCGGGACAGCCGCTGGCCGAGGCGTTCGCGCCGGCCGCGGGCCGGGACGACGTGATCGCCGTCGGGGTCAACTGCTGCGCGCCCGCCGACGTCGACCGGGCGGTGGAGATCGCGGCCGCGGTCACCGGCAAGCCGGTGGTCGTCTACCCCAACAGCGGCGAGCGGTGGGACGCCGAGGAGCGCCGCTGGTACGGCGGTTCGGCCTTCGACCCGGCGCGGGTGACCGGATGGCAGGCGGCCGGGGCGCGGCTGATCGGTGGCTGCTGCCGGGTGGGCCCCGGTGCGATCGCCGAGCTCGCGGCGGTGCTGCACGGCCGGGGGTGACCAAATTGCGTGGTCGGCCCTGGCATGGCTGGGGATAATCGGGCGGGTGTTCCTGACGATCTCCACCACCGCCAGCCCTGCGGGTCCCGCGACGGACCTGGGGTTCCTGCTGCACAAGCACCCGGACAGGGCGCAGACCTTCTCCACCTCCTACGGCGACGCGCACGTCTTCTACCCCGAGGCGACCGCGGAGCGGACCACGGCCGCGCTGCTGCTGGAGGTCGACCCGCCCGCGCTGGTGCGGCGCGGCAGGACGAAGGGCCGGGGCGGCGCGCCCGACGCCGCGCTCGCGCAGTATGTGAACGACCGGCCGTACGCCGCGTCCTCGCTGCTCGCGGTCGCGATGCGGACCGTCTTCTCCAGCGCGCTGCGCGGGGAGTGCCGCAACCTGCCCGAGCGGGCGGCGGCGCCGCTGCCGCTGCGTGTCGAGGTGCCGGTGCTGCCCGCCCGGGGCGGCGCGGCGCTGGTCACCCGGCTGTTCGAGCCGCTGGGCTGGCGGGTGGAGACCGAACCGGTCGCGCTGGACCCGCTCTTCCCCGAGTGGGGGGACTCGCGGTACGTACGGCTCACGCTCGACGGTGAGCTGCGGCTGTCGGACGCGCTGCGCCAGCTGTATGTGCTGCTGCCGGTGCTGGACGACTCCAAGCACTACTGGGTGTCGGCCGACGAGGTCGACAAGCTGCTGCGGTTCGGTGAGGGATGGCTGGCCGACCACCCCGAGCAGAAGCTGATCACCAGCCGCTACCTCTCCCGCCGCTGGGCACTCACCCGGCAGGCGATGGAGCGGCTGGAGCTGGCCCGGCTGGCCGACGCCGACGACATCGAGGTGGAGGAGATCGACAACGCGGTCGAGGAGTGCGGCGGCCCCGACGAGGCCGAGGAGCGGCCGACGCCGCTGGCCGAGCAGCGCCGCGAGGCGATCCTCGCCGCCCTGCACGCGGCGGGCGCGGCCAGGGTGCTCGACCTCGGGTGCGGGCAGGGCCAGTTGGTGGCGGCGCTGCTCAAGGACCCGCGGTTCACCGAGATCGTCGGTGTCGACGTGTCGGTGCGGGCGCTGGACATGGCCGCGCGCAGGCTGCGGCTCGACCGGATGGGCGAGCGGCAGTCGTCCCGGGTGGCACTGCTGCAGGGCTCGCTCGCCTACACCGACACCCGGCTCAAGGGCTATGACGCGGCGGTGCTCAGCGAGGTCGTCGAGCATCTCGACCTGCCGCGGCTGCCCGCCCTGGAATACGCCGTGTTCGGCTCCGCCCGGCCGCGCACGGTGGTCGTGACGACGCCGAACGCCGAGTACAACGTGCGCTGGGAGTCGCTGCCCGCGGGCCATGTCCGGCACGCCGACCACCGGTTCGAGTGGAACCGGGCGGAGTTCGGGACATGGGCGGCGGCGGTCGCGGCGCGGCACGGCTACGACGTCGCGTACGTCCCCGTAGGACCGGACGACCCCGAGGTGGGGCCGCCCACCCAGATGGCGGTCTTCACCCTGACAACGAAGGAGGCGGCAGCATGACCGCGACACGCACCCTGGCCGTCACCGACCTGTCCCTGGTGGTCCTCGTCGGCGCCACCGGTTCCGGCAAGTCCACCTTCGCCGCCCGGCACTTCGCGCCCACCGAGGTGCTCTCCTCCGACTTCTGCCGCGGCCTGGTCAGCGACGACGAGAACGACCAGAGCGCCTCCAAGGACGCCTTCGACGTCCTGCACTACATCGCGGGCAAGCGGCTGGCGGCCGGCCGCCGTACCGTCGTCGACGCCACCAATGTGCAGCCG
Source organism: Streptomyces sp. NPDC051976 (assembly GCF_040680795.1). Taxonomy (NCBI): domain Bacteria; kingdom Bacillati; phylum Actinomycetota; class Actinomycetes; order Kitasatosporales; family Streptomycetaceae; genus Streptomyces; species Streptomyces sp. NPDC051976. The sequence goes on along the minus strand of NZ_JBFAXL010000007.1, from coordinate 132,366 downwards.
GAGAGCCGGCGGCACCTGGTGAAGCTGGCGCGGGAGTACGACGTGCTGCCGATCGCCATCGTGCTGGACGTCCCGGAGTCGGTGTGCGCGGCGCGCAACGCGGAGCGCCCGGACCGCGCCGCGCTGCCCCGCCACGTCATCCAGCGCCACCAGCGCGAACTGCGCCGCTCGCTGCGCGGGCTCGAACGCGAGGGCTTCCGCAAGGTGCACGTCCTGCGCGGCACCGAGGAGGTCGACGCGGCCGAGATCGTCACCGAGCGCCGCTACAACGACCTGCGGCACCTCACCGGTCCCTTCGACATCATCGGCGACGTGCACGGTTGCAGCGCGGAGCTGGACACCCTGCTGTCCCGGCTCGGCTACCGCGACGGCGCGCACCCCGAGGGCCGTACCGCGGTGTTCGTCGGCGACCTCGTCGACCGCGGCCCCGACAGTCCCGGGGTGCTGCGCCGCGTCATGGGCATGGTCGCCGCGGGCACCGCGCTGTGCGTGCCCGGCAACCACGAGAACAAGCTCGGCCGTTATCTGAAGGGCAAGCAGGTCCAGCACAGCCACGGGCTGGCCGAGACCATCGAGCAGCTGGAGCGGGAGGACGCGAACGACCCCGAGTTCCGGGAGCGGGTGCGGGAGTTCATCGACGGCCTGGTCAGCCACTACGTCCTGGACGGCGGCCGGCTGGTGGTCTGCCACGCGGGCCTGCCGGAGAAGTACCACGGCCGCACCTCGGGGCGGGTGCGCTCGCACGCGCTGTACGGCGACACCACTGGTGAGACCGACGAGTTCGGCCTGCCCGTGCGCTACCCGTGGGCCGAGGACTACCGCGGGTCCGCCGCCGTGGTCTACGGCCACACCCCGGTGCCCAGGACGTCGTGGATCAACAACACCATCTGCCTGGACACCGGCGCGGTGTTCGGCGGGCGGATGACGGCGCTGCGCTGGCCGGAGCGGGAGATCGTGGACGTGCCCGCCGAGCGGGTCTGGTACGAGCCCGCGAAGCCGCTGGCCACCGAGGCGCCGGGGGGCCAGGACGGGCGGCCGCTCGACCTCGCCGACGTCACCGGCCGCCGGATCGTGGAGACCTCCCAGATGGGACGGCTCGCGGTGCGCGAGGAGAACGCGGCGGCGGCGCTGGAGGTCATGAGCCGCTTCGCCGTGGACCCGCGGCTGCTCGCCTATCTGCCGCCGACGATGTCGCCGTGCGCCACCTCGCGTGAGGAGGGCTGGCTTGAGCACCCGGCCGAGGCGTTCGCCGCCTACCGCGAGGACGGCGTCCGGCAGGTCGTCTGCGAGGAGAAGCACATGGGCTCCCGCGCGGTCGCCCTGGTCTGCCGTGACGAGGCCGCCGCCCGTGAGCGGTTCGGGACGGAAGGAGTGACCGGCGCGCTGCACACCCGTACCGGGCGGCCGTTCTTCGACGACCCGGCCGTCACCGAGCAGGTGCTGGCGCGGCTGCGCGAGGCCGTCACCGCCGCCGGGCTGTGGGACGAACTGGCCACCGACTGGCTGCTGCTCGACGCCGAGCTGCTGCCCTGGTCGCTGAAGTCCACCGGTCTGCTGCGCAAGCAGTACGCGGCCGTGGGCGCGGCGGGCGGCGCGGTCTTCCCACCGGCGCTCGCCGCCCTGGAGGCGGCGAAGGGGCGCGGCGCCGAGGTGGCCGCGCTGCTGGCCAGGCAGCGCGAACGGGCCGCGGACGCGGCGGCGTTCACCGACGCCTACCGGCGGTACTGCTGGACCACCGACGGGCTCGACGGCGTACGGCTGGCGCCGTTCCAGCTGCTCGCCGTGCGGGACCGCAGTCTGGCCGGGGTGCCGCACGACGAGCAGCTCGCGCTGATCGACCGGATGGTGGCGGCCGACCCCTCGGGCCTGCTGCTGACCACCCGGCGGCTGATGGTCGACACCGGCGACGAGGAGTCGGTCGCCGAAGGCGTGCGCTGGTGGCTGGAGATGACGGAGGCGGGCGGCGAGGGCATGGTCGTCAAACCGCTGGCCGCGCTGGTCCGGAACGAGAGCGGCCGTCTGGTGCAGCCCGGCATCAAGTGCCGGGGCCGGGAGTACCTGCGGATCATCTACGGTCCCGAGTACACCCGCCCCGAGCACCTCGAACGGCTGCGCTCCCGCGCCCTCGGGCACAAGCGTTCACTCGCCCTGCGCGAGTACGCCTTGGGCCTGGAGGCCCTCGACCGCCTCGCGGCGGGCGAACCCCTCTGGCGCGTCCACGAGGCCGTCTTCGCCGTCCTCGCCCTCGAATCCGAACCAGTCGACCCCCGCCTGTAGTGCCCGAGGGGCGCGGGGAAGCGCGCTGCGCTGGCGGAGGACGGTGCCTCGTCTTTAGGGGCGCGGGGAAGCGCGCTGCGCTCGCGGTGGACCAGGCACCGTACGTGCCCCGTCAGGGGCGCGGGGAAGGTGCGCTCGCGCTGCGTCGCCGGTTACACCGGAGTGCCCCGAAGGGGCGCGGGGAACTGCGCGGCCCGCCCCCACCGGGCCGGTGGTCGGGAGACAACGCGTCTGCCCCATTGGGGCCGGTGGTGACGTGCAGCTCGTCGAGGGCTGGTCGCGCAGTTCCCCGCGCCCCTGACGGGGCCTCTGCCGGGCCGCCAGGCCCCCCTTCAGTCCAGGAGCCGTAGGGCCTGGGAGGCCCGCCCCAGGCGGACCGTTTGGCCCCAGGTGAGTTCGAGGGCGTCGGATTCCATGCCGTCGCCGAAGGCGATGAGGCGGTCGGACTCGACGGTGAGGCGCAGGCGGTCGGCGGAGGTGAGGAGTCCCGCGACCTGGGTGGTGCCGGTGGTGGGGGAGGGCCAGGCCTCGCGGACGAACCACAGCAGGCGGGCGTCGGTCGGGCCCGGCAGCGGCAGCCCGCTGCCGCGCTCCTGCCACAGCGAGCGCAGCCAGCCCGTCGCCCCGGTGCCGGTGCCGACCAGGACGCCCGAGGACGCCTGGGCCTCGGCGGCCGCGCCGTCGACGTCGGGGCCGATGCGGTAGCGGGCGGTCTGGTGGCCGGGCGGCCCGAGGTAGATCTCGTTGAGCGCCAGCAGCCGCTGGGTGTCGTCGGCGACGGCCTCCACCATGGTCAGCTCGTCGGCCCGGCCGCCCCGCGCGGCGGCGTCGAGCAGCTTGGCGGTGTCGGCCGCCCGGTGCCGTACCAAGACACCGGGATTGCGGCCGGGGTCCGCGTCGATCCCCACCACCGGCTGCCCGGCCAGGTACTTGGCCGCGTTGGCGACCAGCCCGTCCTGGCCGACGACGACCACCACGTCCTCGGGCCCGAACAGGAAGCGGTCCAGATCGGCCCGCTCCACCCGGGCCTGCCGCCACCGCAGCGGCACGGCGGCCGCCACCTCGGCGAGCGCCGCCCGCGCGCGCTGATGGCGGTCCCGTACGTCCTCGATGCTCCGGCCGCGGGAGGAGAGGAAGAACGCCGCCTGGCCGTGGGTGCCGTGCCGGGCCAGCAGTTCTTCGTACTCGGTGGTGCGGTGCACCAGCACCGCGCGCGGGGCCAGGCTCACCGCTGACCGCCCGAGGCGCCGGGGGCACCGAGCCTGGCCAGCAGGCCGGTGAGCATGTCGGGCGTCAGGGTGAGGCTGTCGATGTGCGGCAGGTTCTCGGCGAGCCGGGTGGCGGCCAGCGCGTGCAGCGTGGCGGCGTCCACCTCGTCGTGCACCCGCAGCCACGCGGCCTGGGCCTCGGCGCGTGCCGTGCCCGCCTCACGTGCCGCCTCCGCCTGCGCGCGGGCCAGCTTCACCAGCCGTGCGGCCTCGGCCTCGGCACGCACCGCGTCGGCCGCCGCGTTCTCCTCGGCCTCACGGCGCGCGTTGGTGCCGTGCTGCTCGACCAACTGCTCCTCGCGGCGGGCCAGTTCGATCCGGCTGGCGAGTTCGTTCTCGGCGATCGCCCGCTCCCGCTCGACGGCGACCGCGCGCCGCTCGTAGGTGGCCCGGTCCGCCTCCTGCTGGATCTGCTCGCGTGCCGGGGTGCGCAGCGCGCGCTCGACCTCCGGCTCCGGGCGGATGGCCACCACGCGTACGGCGACCACCTCGATGCCGGTGGCGGCCAGCCGCGGCTCGGCGGCGAGCCCGTCGGAGATCCGCTGCCGTACCGCCGCGACCCCGTCCACCAGGGCCGCCGCGAGCGCGGTACGGGCCAGGACGTCGAGGGCGTGCTGCTGCGCGGTCTCGGTGAGCAGGGTGGCGAGCTGTTCCAGCGGGGTGCCGCGCCAGACGCCGGTGTCCGGGTCGACGGAGAAGTCCAGCCGGGCGGCGGCGGTGTCCGGGGCGCTGATCCGGTACGTCACCGTGGACTGCACGCTGACGTCCTGGAAGTCGGAGGTGCGGGCGTGGAAGGCCATGGCCAGCTCCCGGTCGTCCACCGGCACCTCGGACAGCGCCGCCGTCAGCGACCGGTACCAGAAGCTCAGCCCCGGCCCGTCGTGGACCAGCTTGCCCTTGGCGTGGTGGCGGATGTGCGCGGTCGGCGCGGAGCGCAGATGGCGCCAGCCGAAGCGCCTGGTGATGTCGGCCATGGCGGCCCCCCTTCTCTTTTTCGTCACAACGACGATATCGGCTCGACCGTTTATCGTCAAGACGACGAGATGTGAGATGAGCGGGTCGGCGCGTGAACGCCGGGCGCGATGGTCAGGATGGAGTCATGGGATTCCATGTCGACTCCGAGGCCGGGCGGCTGCGCCGCGTCATACTGCACCGCCCGGACCTCGAACTGAAGCGCCTGACCCCGTCCAACAAGGACGCGTTGCTCTTCGATGACCTGCTGTGGGTGCGCCGGGCGCGCGCCGAGCACGACGGTTTCGCCGACGTGCTGCGCGACCGCGGCGTGGAGGTCCACCTCTTCGGCGACCTGTTGCGCGAGTCGCTGCTCATTCCCGAGGCCAAGCGGCTGGTCCTCGGCCGGGTCTTCCACGAGAAGGAGTACGGCCCGCTGGCCACCGACCACCTGCGGACCGCCTTCGACGAGCTGGGCGACGCCGAACTGACCGAGGCGCTGATCGGCGGCATGACCAAGCGCGAGTTCCTGGAGCGGTTCGCCGAGCCGGTCTCGGTGCGCTTCCACGCCCTGGACCTCGACGACTTCCTGCTCCCGCCGCTGCCCAACCACATCTTCACCCGCGACACCTCCGCCTGGGTCTACGACGGGGTGAGCATCAACGCCATGCGCTGGCCCGCCCGCCAGCGCGAGACCGTGCACTTCGAGGTGATCTACCGGCACCACCCGCTCTTCGCCGCCGGCGGCTTCCATGTCTGGTCGGAGGGGCAGAGTGCCTATCCGTCGACCATAGAAGGCGGCGACGTCCTGGTGATCGGCAGGGGCGCGGTGCTGATCGGGATGAGCGAGCGGACCACCCCGCAGGCCGTCGAGATGCTGGCGCAGGGGCTGTTCGCGACCGGCTCCGCGAAGACCATCGTGGCCCTGGACATGCCCAAGCGCCGGGCCTTCATGCACCTGGACACGGTGATGACGATGGTGGACGGCGACACCTTCACGCAGTACGCGGGCCTGGGGATGCTGCGCTCGTACACCATCGAGCCGGGCGCGGGCGACGGCGAGCTGAAGGTCACCGACCACCCGCCGGAGCACATGCACCGGGCCATCGCGGCGGCGCTCGGGGTCGACTCGATCAAGGTGCTCACCGCGACCCAGGACGTGCACTCCGCCGAGCGCGAGCAGTGGGACGACGGCTGCAACGTGCTGGCCGTCGAGCCGGGAGTGGTGGTGGCCTACGAGCGGAACGCGACCACCAACACCTTCCTGCGCAAGCGCGGCGTCGAGGTGATCGAGATCCCCGGCAGCGAGTTGGGGCGGGGGCGCGGCGGTCCGCGCTGCATGAGCTGCCCCATCGAACGTGACGCTGTATAAGAATGCAAATGTTCGTATAGACTTCCGCGCGTCGTCCCACCCCCCCTGTGCCGTTCGACCGAGGAGTCCCCGCATGTCCGTCGACCTCAAGGGCCGCCACTTCCTCAAGGAGCTGGATTTCACGCCCGAGGAGTTCCGCCACCTGGTGGAGCTGGCCGCGGACCTGAAGGCGGCCAAGAAGGCGGGGGCCGAGGAGCAGCGGTTGCGCGGCCGGAACATCGCGCTGGTCTTCGAGAAGACCTCCACCCGCACCCGCTGCTCCTTCGAGGTCGCCGCCGCCGACCAGGGCGCCTCGACGACCTATCTGGACCCGTCGGGTTCGCAGATCGGGCACAAGGAGTCGGTGAAGGACACCGCGCGCGTGCTGGGCCGGATGTTCGACGGCATCCAGTACCGCGGGCACGGCCAGTCGGTGGTGGAGGAGCTGGCGGCGTACGCGGGAGTGCCGGTGTGGAACGGCCTCACCGACGAGTGGCACCCGACCCAGATGCTGGCCGACGTGCTGACGATGACCGAGCACAACCCCAAGCCGCTGTCCGAGATCGCGTACGCCTACCTCGGCGACGCCCGCTCCAACATGGGCAACTCGCTGCTGGTCACGGGCGCGCTGCTGGGGATGGACGTGCGGATCGCCGCGCCGAAGGGGCTGTGGCCCGACCCCGCGGTCGTCGCGGAGGCCAACCGGCTGGCCACCGCCACCGGCGCCCGGATCACCCTCACCGACGACGTGGCCGAGGGAGTCAGCGGCGCCGACCACGTCCACACCGACGTGTGGGTCTCGATGGGCGAGCCCAAGGAGGTCTGGGACGAGCGGATCGCGCTGCTGCGGCCGTACGCCGTCACCTCGGAGGTGATGCGGGCCACCGGCAATCCGCAGGCCACCTTCCTGCACTGCCTGCCCGCCTTCCACGACCTCGGCACCGACGTCGGGCGGGAGATCCACGCCCGCCACGGTCTGGAGTTCCTGGAGGTCTCGGACGCGGTCTTCGAGTCCGACCGGTCGGTGGTCTTCGACCAGGCGGAGAACCGTATGCACACCATCAAGGCGATCCTGGTGGCCACCCTGTCCTGAGCGGCCCCGGGCGGCGGGGCCTCAGTGCAGGATGAACCAGACGGCCTTGCCGGTGCCGGTCAGCCGGCAGCCGGAGGAGGCGCTGAGCGCGCGGATCAGGATCAGGCCGCGGCCGTGCTCGGAGAGCGCGTCGGGCTGCGGCGGCTCCGGCTGCGGCGGCAGCAGCGGGTCGAGTCCGGCGGGCAGGTCGTGGCCGGGGTCGTGCACCTCGACCTGGAAGCCGCGCGGCAGCAGCTCCACCGACAGCTCGATCGGGCCGCCGGGGGTGTGCTCGACCGCGTTGGTGACCACCTCGGCGGTCAGCAGCTCCGCGGTGTCGCAGTCCGGTGTGCCGCCCTGGCCCAGCTCGGCCAGCACCTCGCGGATCATCGCGCGGGCGAGCGGTACGGCGGCGGGGGAGTGCGGAAGCGCGAGCCGCCAGACGTCCTGCCGGTCGGGCAGCTCATGTGCGGTGCAGGCGGGCATGGTCACTGCTGCTCCTTTTCTGGTGAAGGGGTGGGGCAGGTGGAGGGTCCGGCTGCCGTCCCTCCAGGGTAAAAGTGGACATTACGGGCCAGTAGGGACGTCCGATGTGCGGTCCCGGGACGAAGGTCCCGTCCCGCGAACGCGCTCCTTATCTCGCACTCATGACGACAGTCACAAACAGGTGATAACGTCGGAGTCGAGGAGGCCGCGTCATGAGTCCCCACCCCAGCTCCGCGAGCCCCACCGGCCACTGGCGCCATCTGCGCCTCGAACGGGACGGTGGCGTCGTCACCGTCACCTTCGACCGGCCCGACCGGCTCAACGCCCTCACCTTCGGCGCCTACGCCGACCTGCGCGACCTGCTGGCCGAGCTGGCCCGCGAGGGCGGCACCCGGGCGCTCGTCCTGGGCGGCGCCGGCCGCGGCTTCTGCTCCGGCGGCGACGTCGACGAGATCATCGGCGCCACCCTGGCCATGGGCGCGGGCGACCTCCTCGACTTCACCCGGATGACCGGGCAGGTCGTCCGGGCCGTCCGCGAAGTCCCCTTTCCGGTGATCGCCGCCGTACACGGGATCGCCGCGGGCGCGGGCGCGGTGCTCGCGCTGGCCGCGGACTTCCGCGTCGTCGAGCCCTCGGCCCGGTTCGCCTTCCTCTTCACCCGCGTCGGCCTGGCCGGCGCGGACATGGGCGCCGCCTATCTGCTGCCCCGGCTGGTCGGGCTCGGCCACGCCACCCGGCTGCTGATGCTCGGCGACACCATCGACGCCGTGGAGGCCGAGCGGATCGGCCTGGTCAGCGAGGTGGCCGAGGTGGGCGGCGCGGACGCCGCCGCGGCCCGGCTGGCCCGCAGGCTGGCCGACGGGCCGTCGCTGGCCTACCAGCAGACCAAGGCGCTGCTCACCGCGGAGCTGGACATGCCGCTGGGCGCCGCGGTCGAGATGGACGCCGCCGCACAGGCACTGCTGATGACCAGCGCGGACTACGCCGAGTTCCACGCGGCCTTCACGGCGAAGCGGGACCCGAAGTGGGAAGGCCGCTGACGGTGCCGGGGCCGGAAACAGGGCCGGGGCCCGGATCGGCGCCGACGAGCGGCGCCGCGCCGCGGGTGGCCGTGATCGGCGGCGGCCCCGGCGGCCTCTACGCCGCCGCGCTGCTCAAGCGGCTCGACCCGGCGCGTCCCGTCACCGTGTGGGAGCGCGGCGCGCCCGAGGACACCTTCGGCTTCGGCGTGGTCTTCTCCGACGAGACGGTCGGCGGTATCGCGGGCGCCGATCCGGTCGTGTACGAGGCCGTGCAGCGGGAGTTCGTCCGCTGGGAGGCCATCGACATCCACCACCGCGGCCGGGAGACCCGCTCCGGCGGCCACGGCTTCGCCGCCCTCGACCGGCGGCGGCTGCTCGCCCTGCTGCACGAGCGCTGCCGCGGCCTCGGCGTCGAGGTGCTCACCCGCACCCCCGCGCCCTCCGCCGCCGAACTGGCCCGCGACCACGACCTGGTGATCGCCGCCGACGGCGCCCGCAGCGCCACCCGTACCGCACACGCCGACGTCTTCGGCCCGCGGCTCACCCCGCACGGCTGCCGCTACATCTGGCTCTCCGCCGAACTCCCGCTGGACGCCTTCCGGTTCGAGATCCTGGAGACACCGCACGGCGTCATGCAGGCGCACGCCTACCCGTACCGGCGGGACGCCAGCACCTTCATCGTGGAGATGGCCGAGGACGTCTGGCAGCGCGCCGGGTTCGACCGGCTCGACGAGAGCGGCACCATCGCTGCCTGCGAGAAGCTCTTCGCCCGGCTGCTGGACGGCCGCCCGCTGCACGGCAACCGCTCGCGCTGGCAGTCCTTCACCACGGTGGTCAACACCCGCTGGCGGCACGGCAACATCGTGCTGCTCGGCGACGCCGCGCACACCGCGCACTTCTCCATCGGCTCCGGCACCAAGCTCGCCATGGAGGACGCGCTCGCGCTGGCGGCCTCGCTGCAGGAACAACCCGACGTCGAGGCGGCGCTGGCGGCGTACGAGAACGAGCGGCGGCCGGTGGTGGAGAGCACCCAGCGGGCCGCGCTGGCCAGTCTGGAGTGGTTCGAGCGGCTCGGGCAGTACGTCGGCCAGCCGCCGACGCAGTTCGCCTTCAACCTGCTCACCCGCAGCCGCCGCGTCACCCACGACAACCTCCGGCTGCGCGACGCCGCCTTCACCGACTCCGTCGAGCGCGGCTTCGGCGCGCCGCCGGGCACCCCGCCGATGTTCACCCCGTTCCGGCTGCGCGGGCTGACGCTGCGCAACCGCGTCGTGGTCTCGCCGATGGACATGTACGTGGCGCGCGACGGGGTGCCGGGCGACTTCCACCTCGTCCACCTGGGCGCGCGGGCGCTGGGCGGCGCGGGCCTGGTGATGACCGAGATGGTGTGCGTCAGCCCGGAGGGCCGGATCACCCCCGGCTGCACGGGGCTGTGGAACGACGAGCAGGAGGCCGGCTGGCGGCGCGTCACCGACTTCGTGCACGCCTCGGCGGGCCTGTCCCCGGGAACGACCCCGGGCGGGCCGGAGACCGCCACCGGCCCGGCCATCGGTCTGCAGCTCGGGCACAGCGGGCGCAAGGGCTCCACCCGGCTGATGTGGGAGGGCATCGACCAGCCGCTGCCGGACGGCAACTGGCCGGTGGTCGCCCCCTCACCGCTGCCGTACGTCGAGGGCGTCAACCAGGTGCCGCACGCCCTCGGCGCCGATGAACTGGCCGGGATCCGCGAGCAGTTCGCCGCCGCCGCGCGGCGCGGCGCCCGCGCCGGGTTCGATCTGCTCGAACTGCACTGCGCCCACGGCTACCTGCTCTCCTCCTTCCTGTCGCCGCTCACCAACCAGCGCACCGACGGCTACGGCGGCGACCTGGCCGGGCGGCTGCGCTTCCCGCTCGAAGTCCTGGACGCCGTACGGGCGGTGTGGCCCGAGGACCGCCCGCTGACCGTGCGGATCTCCGCCACCGACTGGGCGCCCGGCGGCACCACGGGCGACGACGCGGTCGCCGTCGCCCGCGCCCTGGCCGAGCACGGCGCCGACGCCATCGACGTCTCCACCGGCCAGGTGGTCTCCACCGAGCGGCCCGCGTACGGCCGTTCGTACCAGACACCGTTCGCCGACCGGATCCGCAACGAGACCGGGCTGCCGGTCATCACGGTCGGCGCGATCTCCTCCTGGGACGACGTCAACTCGCTGCTGCTGGCGGGCCGCGCGGACCTGTGCGCGCTGGCCCGGCCGCATCTGTACGACCCGCACTGGACGCTGCACGCCGCCGCCGAGCAGGGCTACGAAGGCCCCGCCGCGCCTTGGCCAGCGCCCTACGCCGCCGGCCGCCGCCCGCCGCCCACCGGCCGCACCGACGCCCCGAAGCCGCGGCTCACGCTGGACGTGTGAGCGGCGCGGTCGCCACCGCGCCCCAGTCGAGTCGCTCAGGAGCGTACGAAAGCGGCGCCCCGGTCGCGCAGCAGGGTGTGCAGGGCGGTGAAGACGGCGGCCGAGCGGGTGCCCGGCCAGTCGGCGGGGAGCAGCGCCGCGGGCAGTCCCGGGTCGGCATAGGGCAGATGGCGCCAGGAGTCCAGGGCGCGCAGGTAGTCGCGGAAGGCGGCGTCGGGGGAGGCGGGTTCGGGCGAGCGCGCCCAGGCGGCGAGCACCGGCTCATGGGCGTCCAGGAAGGCGTGGTGCAGCGCGGCCAGCGCGTCCAGGTCCCACCAGCGGCGTACCGCCTCGGCGGTGGGCGCGAAACCCAGGTGCGCGCCGCGGAACAGGTCGACGTAGGCGGCCAGTTCGAGCCGCCGCAGGACGTGCTGGGTCTCCTCGTGCAGCGCGCCCGGGGCGATCCAGACGCCGGGGGCGGCGGTGCCGAAGCCGAGCCCGGCCAGCCGCGACCTGAGCAGATGCCGTTTGTGCCGCTCCGACTCGGGCACCGAGAAGACCGCGAGCAGCCAGTCGGCGGCGTCCGCACCGTCCTCGGCGCCGTCAGACGTGTCCGCCGGGGCGGTGCCCTCCCGTACGCCGCCGCCGTAGATCCGCCGGTCGCCGTCCGCCAGCAACTGCCGTGCGTCAGCCGACAGTTGGTAGGCGGCCGCACCGCCGACCCGGTCGGCGTCCAGCAGTCCGCGCCGCTTGAGGCGGGAGACCGCCGACCGTACGGACTGCGGGTCGACACCCGCGGCGCCCATCAGCCTGATGAGCGTGGCCACCGGCACCCGTCCGGCCAACTCCGCACGCCCGTAGGCGCCGTAGAAGCTGAGGATCAGCGAGCCGGGGGTGTACTGCTCGGTCACGTGGTCACTCCAGGTCGCGCAGCCGGAAGCGCTGCAGCTTACCTGTGGGGGTGCGGGGCAGTGACGGCAGGAAGCGGATGTCCCGCGGGGCCTTGTACGGCACGATCACCTTCTTGGTGAAGTCCCGCAGCGCGCCCGCCATCCGCTCGCCCGGTTCCGCGTCGTCGTGCAGCACCACGAACGCCCGCACGATCTGGCCGCGTTCGTCGTCGGGCACCCCGATCACCGCCGCCTCGCGCACGTCGGGGTGGCGCAGCAGCGCCTCCTCGACCTCGGGCCCCGCGATGTTGTACCCGGCCGAGATGATCATGTCGTCGGCGCGGGCCACATAGCGGAAGTAGCCGTCGGGGTCGCGGACGTAGGTGTCACCGGTGATGTTCCAGCCGTCGCGGACGTACTCCGCCTGCCGGGGGTCGGCCAGATAACGGCAGCCCGTCGGCCCGCGGACGGCCAGCAGCCCGGGGGCGCCGTCGGGCACCGGCCGCAGGCCCTCGTCGACCACCCGCGCGGTGTAGCCGGGCACCGGCAGCCCGGTGGCGCCCGGCCGGGCCGCGTCGTCGGCCGCGGCGATGAAGATGTGCAGCATCTCGGTGGCGCCGATGCCGTTGATCAGCCGCAGCCCGGTCCGCTCGTGCCAGTCCATCCAGGTCGCGGCGGGCAGGTTCTCACCCGCCGACACGCAGCGCCGCAGCGAGGAGACGTCGTACGTGCCCAGGTCGCCGAGCATCGCCCGGTACGCGGTGGGGGCGGTGAACAGCACGCTCACCCGGTGCCGTTCGATCGCCGCGAGCAGCTCCGGCGGCCCGGCCCGCTCCAGCAGCAGCGTGGAGGCGCCCGCGCGCAGCGGGAAGACCACCAGGCCGCCCAGGCCGAAGGTGAAGCCGAGCGGCGGGCTGCCGGTGAAGACGTCCTCCGCGACCGGCCGCAGGAGATGCGCGGAGAAGGTGTCGGCGATCGCCAGCACGTCCCGGTGGAAGTGCAGGCACCCCTTGGGGCGCCCGGTGGTGCCGGAGGTGAAGGCGATCAGCGCCACGTCGTCGGCCGAGGTGGCCACCGGCTCGTACCGATCGGGGTGGTCCTCCGCCCGCCGCAGCAGGTCGTCGTCCGCGTCGCCGCCGAAGACGGTGATCCGCAGCCCGGGCACCTGCGCCTTCTCCAGCTCCTCGACGTAGCGCGCGTCGCACAGCGCGAGCCGCACCCGCGCGATGTCGCAGACCGCGGACAGCTCCTGCGAGCGCTGCGCGGCCAGCACGGTCACCGCGACCGCGCCCGCCTCCAGCACCGCGAACCAGCAGGCCACCAGCCACGGCGTGGTCGGCCCGCGCAGCAGCACCCGGTTGCCGGGCACCACGCCCAGCTCGTCGGTGAGCACATGCGCGATCCGCGCGGCGGTCGCCCGCAGCTCGGCGTACGTCCAGGACCCGCCGTCCGGCATCCGCAGGCATGGGCTGTCCGGGGCACCGCCGTCGAGCAGTTCCGCCGCGCAGTTGAGCCGGTCGGGGTACGGCAGCGCCAGGTCGAGCCGTGGCCACTCGCCCGGTGGCGGCAGGTGGTCGCGCGTGAAGGTGTCCACGTGGGCGGAAGGAAGCAGGTCCATGGCGGCATTGCCCCTCGTCGGCACCTTGAGGGCGGACGATTTCAGCGTAACGTGTTCATGACGACAGTCAACCGGACGCGATAGAGGTTGTCGGGGCAGTCGTGCCGGGGGCGCCGTCCGAGGGCCGCCCGGGACGGCGGGCCGGGGCACGCGGGCCGGACGGCCGGGACCGCGGTCCCGGGACAGAGGTGGAGGCGGGCGATGGTGGCGTTCACGCTCGATCCGGACCAGGCCGCCTGGGCGGCCCGGGTCCGGGAGATCGCGGCGAAGGAGCTGCGGCCGCTCGCGGAGGCGGGGGAGCCGGGCCGGGTGAACCGGCCGCTGCTTGCCGCACTCGGCGAGCTGGGACTGCTCGCCCGGGTCTTCCCCGCGGACGGCGGCCCGGTCGCCGCGCTCGACCTGTGCCTGCTGCGCGAGTCGCTGGCCCGCGAGTGCACCGAGGCGGAGACCGCGCTCGCCCTGCAGGGACTGGGCGCGCATCCGCTGCTGACCGCGCCCGCCGTCGCCGCGCGCTGGCTGCCCGAGGTGACCGCGGGCCGGGCCGTGGCCGCCTTCGCGCTCACCGAACCCGACGCGGGCTCCGACGCGGCCGCGCTCGCCCTGGCCGCGGAACCGGACGGCACCGGCGGGGCGGCGGGCTGGCGGCTCACCGGCGAGAAGTGCTGGATCTCCAACGCGCCCGAGGCCGACATCCTCACCGTCTTCGCCCGCACGGGACCGGACGCCGGCGCCCGCGGTGTCACCGCCTTCGCGGTCCCCGCCGACCGCCCGGGGCTGACCGGAGAGCACCTCGACATGCTCTCGCCGCACCCCATCGGACGGCTGGTCTTCGACGGCGTCCCGGTCGGGCCCGACGACGTCCTGGGCGCACCGGGCCACGGCTTCCGCACCGCGATGACCACCCTCGACCTGTTCCGGCCCAGCGTCGGCGCCTTCGCGGTCGGCATGGCGCAGGCGGCGCTCGACGCCGCAGTCGCGCACGCGGGCGAACGCACCGCGTTCGGCGGCCCGTTGAAGGACATGCAGGCCGTGGCGCACCCGCTCGCCGAGATGGCCACCCGTACCGAGGCCGCCCGGCTGCTGGTCTACGCGGCGGCCACCGCGTACGACAGCGGCGCCGCCGACGTGACCGCCCGCGCGGCGATGGCCAAGCTCTACGCCACCGAGACCGCGCAGTACGTGGTCGACGCGGCCGTCCAGATCCACGGCGCCCGCGCCCTGCGCCGCGGCCACCTCCTCGAACACCTCTACCGTGAGGTGCGCGCCCCGCGGATCTACGAGGGCGCCACCGAGGTCCAGCGCACCATCATCGCCAGGGAGCTCTACCGATGAGCCTGCGACGCGTCAATCCCGCCGAACTCTCCCCGCCCACCGGCTTCTCGCACGCCGTCGTCGCCACCGGCCGCACCCTGGTGGCGCTCGCCGGGCAGACCGCGCTGGACGGTACGGGGGCGGTGGTCGGCGACACGCTCCCCGAGCAGTTCGGGCGGGCGCTGGGCAATCTGCTCGCCGCCCTGCGGGAGTCCGGCGGCACCCCGGCCGACCTCGCCCGGGTCACCGTCTACACCACCGACGTGGCCGACTACCGCACCCACGCCCCCGAACTCGGCCGCATCTGGCGCGAGTTGGCGGGCCGCGACTACCCGGCGATGGCCGTCATCGGGGTGGTCAGGCTCTGGGACGAGCAGGCACTCGTGGAGATCGACGGACTCGCAGTGCTGCCGTGAATCGAACCTTCCGGCCCGTACACGCGTGTTACTTGCTGAAGGACAGGTGGGACCAGCCGCCTGGCCGGGCGCGTACGGGCTGACGCCCGCGGGGTCCCGGCGCGAGACCCGGGGAAGGACGACATGACGGACGTGAGCGGGCAGGTCTGCCCCACCGATCCGGTGGACGCGGCCATGCGGCGGGCGGCGCGCGGGCTCGGCCCCGACTCCGACGTGCTGGACGCGCTCGCCGGAGCCACGGTCTATCTCCCCGCGCGGGCCGACGGTGAACTCACCGAGTACCGCGACGAGAACGGCTCCTTCGTCGAGGTGCTGACCGACCCCCAGCAGGCGCCGCCGACCGCCGCCCGGCTGCTGCCGGTCGGCTTCGCCGACCTGGTGGGGCTGCTGCCGCGCGGCACCGCGCTGTGGATCAACCCGGAGAGCGACGTCTCCATGGGCGTCTCCAGCACCACCCTGCGCGCCGGGTGGCGGGACGCGGCCCCGCGGCGGGAACGGGACAGCCAGCTCTGCGGATGACCGCCGGTGTGCCCGGCGCCCGGCCCGGCACGCTCCCCGGATCGCCGGTCCCGGACCGGCCGCGGGACGCCCGGGCGAGAGGGGCGGACCGCTCGAGCCCGCCGCAGGCGTCGCCTCAGTCCTCCGCGTACACGTCCAGCAGTGCCACCGCCCGTTCCCTGCGGGCGAGTCGGCGGGCGGCGGCCTTGGAGCGGGCGGCGGTGAGGGTGGCCAGGGCGTGGGCGACCGAGGCGACGGCGGTGGGGGAGTCGGAGAAGGAGGCGCTGGCGGTGACGGCGGTCAGGCACATGTCCGCGCGGGCGGCCAGCGGGCCGCCCGCGTCGTCGGTGACGGCGATCACCGTCGCGCCCGCGTCCGCGAACGCGGCGGCCAGCCGCAGCGTCGAGGAGTCGTAGCGGCGCAGCCCGAAGGCGACGAGCACGTCCTGCGCGCCCGCGTCGGTGAGCGCCTCGATCTCATGGCCCGCGGGGCCGCCCACCAGCGCCACCTGGCCGAGGACCGCGGACAGGTCGGTGGCGAGCAGATGCGCGAAGGCGTGGCTGCGGCGGGCCCCGGTCACCCAGCGGCGGCGGGCGGCGAGCAGCGCGTCGACGGCGCGGGCGAGCGTGCCGTTGTCGTCGAGTTCGCTGAGGGTGGTGGCGACGTTGTCGGACTCCAGGACGGTCATCCGCGGCAGCAGTCCGGCGCGGGCGGCGGGGCCGAGCCGGGCCTCGAAGCGCGCGGCCGGGCTGCGCAGTTCGCCGTTGAGCTTGTCGGTGACGCGCGCCTGGAGTTCGGCCAGGTCGCGGAAGCCCGCCGCGGTGAGCAGCTGGTGCAGGTCGCGCCGGGTGGCGCCGCTGCGCTCCAGCAGCACGTCGTGGCGTTGCAGCACCGCCTGCGGGTAGCCCGCCGACAGCACCTCCACCAGGGCGCGTTCCCCCGCGCCCAGCCCTTCGGCGGCGTCCGAGAGCAGTACGAGCGGGTCCGACCAGGACGAGGCGTGGGTGCACACGGGGTCAGCCCTCCCGGGTCCGTGAGACGGATGGTGCGAAAGGTGCTGGTGCTCTCTTCCGATTAGCCGTCAGATCATGGTATTTACTGACATCAGTCGATCGCGGCCCGACCGCGGACGCCGTGACAGGGGGTCGGACGGCATGACGGACCGCATGACGGACACACCGCGCACGGACCCCTCCACCGGCACCGGGCGCGGCAGCCGGGCCTGCGCCGCCCGGCTCGGCCTGCGGCTGCGGATGACGCGGCGCAGGCTCGGCCTCACCCAGGACGCGGTCAGCGGCCGTACGGGCCTGTCCAAGAGCTTCCTCAGCCAGCTCGAATCGGGGCTGGCCAACCCCACACTGGACTCCCTGCACCGGCTCGCCGAGGCCGTGGAGACCCCGCTGTCGGTCCTGCTCGGCGGTCCCGGGGGCGGCGGCGCGGGCGGCGCGGCCAGACCGCCGGGCGTGCTCGGGCTGCGCACCACCTACCGTCCGGCGCGCGACGGCCGCGAGTGGGCCGACGGCGAGGGCAGGACGTATCCGCTCACCGCGCCCGGCTCGCGCCGCTTCGAGACCGTGCTCGCCGAAGGCACCCCGGCCCACCACGGCTTCGTGACCAGCCACCCCGGCGAGGAGCTGTGCCATGTGCTGTCCGGGCGGCTTCGCGCGGAGGTCGACGGCGAGCACTTCCCGCTCGGCGCGGGCGACTCGCTGCACTACGACAGCGCCCTGCCGCACCGGCTCACCGCGCTCGCGCCCGGCACACGCTTCCTGCTCCAGGTGGCGGGCCCGCCGGTCGGCTGACCCTCCCGGGGCGTGCCCGCGCGGGACACCGCCGGACCCTGGGCGGCCGGTCGCGTACCGCCGGCGGGAGCACGTCATGGGTCATCACCGTACGCAGGCGGCCGCCGCCGGGCGATGGACACGATGTCGGTGCCGGGGCCGCTCCGATCGACGTTTCGTCGAGGCCCGCGCCGCCGACGGCCGTTACCAGCGCGGCGGTTCGCCCGGCACGGCGGGCGGCAGCGGGTGGTCCGGCGGGTGCACCAGGAAGGCGGCGCCCCCGCCGCCGTCGCCCGACAGCCACACCCGCTCGAAGTCGGCGCGCGGATAGACCCGGCGTGTGGTGTCGTCCGACGGCGACAGCGGGTCGTTGACCACCACGTCCCCGCTGGCGGTGAAGCCGCGCACCACCATGATGTTGCCCGCCGTCGCGTAGGAGTACGGGGCGTACGCCTGCCGGGCGGAGGCCGCATGGGCCGTCCCCCACAACTCGCCGCCGCGGAAGGCCAGCGAGGTCGCCACCGGGATGCCCGCGGTGATGAAGCGCTCCACATCGGTGAGCGACGGCAGCCGGACGACCAGCCCGTACAGGCCGAAGCGGGCCGGATAGGCGGTGTTGAAGGCCCAGTTGCCGCAGCCCTTGTAGGAGTAGTCGTAGACATGGCGGGCGGCGAAGTCGACCTGCGGCGCCGGGTCGTCGGGGTCCAGCCAGAGCAGGTCCCGCGGCGCGGGGCCGCGGCCGAAGAACTCCACCAGCATGGCGGTGCACGCCGGGCCCGCCCACGCCTCGCCGCCGCCGTCCCACTGCGGGCAGTGCCCGGCGTGCACGTCCTGCGAGCGGCCCGGCACGTCGAGGACGGTGCCCCACGCGCCGCCGGGCTCGCTGACCGCCGCGGGCACCCCGCGCGGCGCGCGCGAGGCCACCGCCTGCAGCCGGGTCAGCGCGACCCCCGCGGTGCCGCCCGCCTCCCGGGCCAGGACGACCGAGAGCCGGTAGGCGGCGGCGCCGCGCGGGCCCGCGGTGAAGGTGTCCGCCTCGACATGGCCGTGGGCGTCGCTCTGCCCGGGTACGGTCGCCCGGTGCATCGCCGCGTCGCCCGCGCACCAGTGGGCCAGCACGTACCAGCCCGACTCGGCGCCGTCGGCGTCGCGGATCTGCAGGCGGACCGTGACCCGGGCGCCGTCGGGCGCGTCGGCGGTCCAGGACGGGATGATATCGGTGGCGGTGAAGGGCAGTTCGGTCCACGGCGAGGTCCAGCGGCCGAACTCCCACTCCAGGCAGGTGTGGCCGAAGGGGTCGGCGTAGGACTCCCGGCCGGCCGGCGCCGCCATCCGCAGGGCGCCGCCGCGCCACACCGTGCCCTCGTGCCCGCCCGCGCCGAACGCGTCCTCGTCGGCCCAGCGGTGCAGCACCGCGCGCAGCCGGTCCGCCGTGGGCGCCGGGGTGTCGATGTCGCCGCTCACGCTGTCCCCGCCGCTCTGTCCCGATGGTCGCCGCGGCTCCTACGGTACTGCCCGTGACCAGCGCGGACGGACCGGTCGGCGGCCTTCACCGGAGGATCCGCAGCCCGTGGGGCGGCTGGGGGAGCGGGGGCGGGAGAGACGCTCCCGGCGCGCCCGGGACCACCGTGCCGAGCACCCGCGGACCGCTCGCCCCGGTGCACGACGGCAGGGTGGACGGCAGACCGTGGGCGGTGTGCCAGCCGAGCACCGCGAAGGCGACCGCCTCCTTGGCGTCGGCGGGCAGTCCCACCTCGTCGCTCGGCGCCACCCGCACACCGGGCAGCTCCCGCGCCAGCTCCGCCATCAGCGGCGGATTGCGCACACCCCCGCCGGACACCAGCAGCGTGTCCAGGCCGTGCCGCCGCACCGCGTCCGCGGCGGTCCGCGCGGTCAGCGCCACCAGGGTCCGCAGCACGTCGGGAGTGGCGAGCCCCGGCCACCGGGCCAGGAACGGCGCCGGATAGCCGCCGTGGAACAGCTCCTTGCCGGTGCTCTTCGGCGGCGGCAGCCGGTAGTACGGCTCCGCCAGCAGGTCGGCGAGCAGGCCCTGGTGGACGGTGCCCGTGGCGGCCAGCCGCCCGTCCTCGTCGTACGGGCGGCCCGTCGCGGCGGAAGTCACCGCGTCCAGCAGGGCGTTGGCGGGACCGGTGTCGTACGCCAGCGGAGTGCGGCCGCCGGTGGTGAGGTTGGCGATGCCACCCAGGTTCAGCGCTCCCGGACGGCCGGGCAGCCCTGCCAGCAGCAGCGCGTCCGGGTACGACACCAGGGGCGCGCCCTGGCCGCCCGCCGCGATGTCACGGGCGCGCAGATCGGCGACCACCGGCACCCCGAGGCGCTCGGCGATCCAGGCGGGCTGGCCCAGTTGGAGGGTGCCGCGGACCGTGCCGTCCTCGACCCAGTGGTAGAAGGTCTGGCCGTGCGAGCAGACCAGCTCCACCGGTCCCGCGGCGGCGACCGCCTCCGCCGCCGCGTCCGCGAAGGCCCGGCCGATCTCCGTGTCGAGCCGGCACACCTCGGCCATCCCCACCCGGCCGGGCGGCAGCGCGCGGGCGAGCCGGGCACGCAGCCCCGGCTCGTACCCGACGGCTGCGGTGCGGCACACCTCGGCCTCCAGCACGCCGTCCTGGACGCGCAGGGCGACCACCGCCGTGTCGATCGCGTCGTGCGACGTACCGCTGATCATTCCCAGCACTCTCACCGGGCGTCCTCCGAACTCCGCTGCGGGCACGACGACGCAAGGGTCGGTCCGGCGGGAGCGCGAAAGCCATCAGGCGGGCGGGAGTTCACTGGGGGTGGATCCGCCGGCGGTGCCGCCGCAGCCTTCGTCAGCGCTGCCGTTGCTGCCGTTGCCGCCGGAGCTGCCTGAGCCGCCGTCGCCGTAGAGCAGGGCGACCGCCGCCCGCGCGGAGGCGAGCGACGGGCCGTACGTCGCCAGATGCCACGCACCGGGGCGCACCGCCCCCGGCAGACCCATCTCGACCACTCCCGCGTCGGGCCGCCGTGCCAGCACCTTCTCGACGGCGGCCGTGATCCAGGGGTGCCGGGCGGCGTCGCGGACCACCAGGACCAGAGGTCTGCCCGGGTGGGCCAGCGCCGGGGCGAGCCCGGCGTCGTCGCAGGTGTCCGGGGTCAGCGTGACCTGTTCCGTCCCGGGGACGCGCGCGGCCACCAGCGCCGCGACACCCCAGGGCGTCCGCCGCCCCACCGCCACGCTCGGCGGCGGATCGAAGGTCACCACCACGGGCGCCGCGGCCGACGGCGGCACCTCACCGGTCAACTCCAGCGCCCGCCGCGCCGCGAGCGCCCCCAGCACCGCGCCGTACGGAGCCTCGCCGTCGGCCGCGCCGGGCGTCGCCGCCAGTGCCGCGGCCGGGCGGGGGAGGGCCACCGCCAGGACGCGTGCGGCCGCGTCCGCCAGCCGGGAGGCGGGCAGTTCGCCCACCTGGACGGCGGTGACCAGGGCGTCACGTACCGCGAGCACCGTCTCCTCGTCGGTGCGGCGGGCGCCGAGACAGAGCAGGTCGGCCCCGGCGGCGAGCGCGCGGACGGCCAGCGCGGGCAGCGGCTCGCCGCCCGCGACCGCGTCCATCTCCAGGGCGTCGGTGACCACCGCCCCTTGGAAGCCGAGCTGTTCGCGCAGCAGACCGGTGAGCACCGGGCGGCTCAGGCTGGCCGGGCGGTGCGGGTCGAGGCAGGGGATCAGGAGGTGCCCGGCCATCACGGTCCGCACCCCCGCCTCCAGCGCGGCCCGGAACGGGAGCAGTTCGCGGTGGCGCAGGGTGTGCGCGTCGACCCGCAGCACCGGCAGGTCGTGGTGCGAGTCCACCGTGGTGTCGCCGTGGCCGGGGAAGTGCTTGGCGCAGGCCGCGACGCCCGCGGACTGCATCCCGGCGACGAAGGCGGCGGTGTGCGCGGCGACATCCGGGGCCGACACGCCGAAGGAGCGGATACCGATCACCGGATTGCGCGGGTCGGAGGTGACGTCGGCGGTCGGGGCGTAGACCAGGCCGATGCCCGCGGCTGCCGCGAAGGCACCCATCTCGGCGGCGACCGCGCGGGTCAGCTCGGGGTCACCGGCCCTGCCGAGGGCGCCGTTGCCCGGCCAGCGGCTGCCGTGCGCGGACTCCAGCCGGGTCACCGCCCCGCCCTCCTCGTCGGCGGCGATCAGCGCCCGCGGGTTCTCGGCGCGCAGGGCGGCGGTGAGCCGCGCGGTCGTCCCCGGGTCCGGGGTGTTCCGGGCGAAGAGGCAGACGCCGCCGAGACCGCGGGCGAGCTGCCGCCGCAGCCAGCCCGGCGGCGTCGTCCCCTCGAACCCGGGCTGGATCACGGTGAGTGCCTGGCGGCGCAGCTCCTGCGACATGCGTCCCTCTCCCTCGTCGGCGGACCCGCCCGGCACGGTAGTGCGCCGCCACCCGCCCGGCCAAGTCGACGGACCGGTAAAACCCCAGCTCAGACCGGCTTGTTCAGCGTCAGTGAACTTTGACCGGCGCGATTGCCGCCAGCGTCACCCGGCTGCCAGCCTTCGCCGGACGACAGCGCCACGAACCGCCGCGGTCAGGCGACCGGACCCCGCGGGCCGCACTGCTGTCGGCCACGCCCAGCACAGAGAGCAGGTACACCAGCATGCGACGCCAACTCCGTACCACCGCCGCCCTCGCCGCGCTGCTCCTCGCCGGCGCCGCCGCCTGCGACTCCGGCGGCGGCTCCGGGCAGAAGGACCAGGGCACCTCCGCCTCCGGGACGCTGACGGTCTGGCTCCAGGTGGACGCCCAGACGCTGTGGCCCAAGTCGGTGGCCGCCGCGACGGCCGCGTTCCAGCAGAAGTACCCCAAGGTGAAGGTGTCGGTGCAGTACCAGGCGTGGGCCGACCACCTGACGAAGTTCGACGCCGCCGCGCAGGCGAACAAGGTGCCCGACGTGATCGAGCTGGGCAACAGCGAGACCGCGCAGTACGTCCAGGCCGGCGCCTTCACCGACCTGACCGCGAAGAAGGCGACCTTCGACGGCAGCGCCACCTGGCAGAAGGGCCTGGTCGACGCCTGTATGAACGACGGCAAGCTGTACTGCGTC
This sequence comes from Streptomyces sp. NPDC051976, assembly GCF_040680795.1. Taxonomy (NCBI): domain Bacteria; kingdom Bacillati; phylum Actinomycetota; class Actinomycetes; order Kitasatosporales; family Streptomycetaceae; genus Streptomyces; species Streptomyces sp. NPDC051976. The sequence goes on along the minus strand of NZ_JBFAXL010000007.1, from coordinate 109,983 downwards.
CCGTACTACGGCGGCACCCGCGCGGTCATCTACCGCAAGGACATGTTCGCCGCGGCCGGGATCGCGCAGCCGCCGAAGACCTGGAAGGACCTCCAGGCCGACATCGCGACCCTGATGGCCAAGCACAAGGGCGACAAGGGCTTCTCCGCGTTCTTCCTCCCGGGCCAGCACCCGTACGGCGCGTTCCCGTTCGTCTACGACAACGGCGGCAGCATCGCCACCCAGGGCTCGGACGGAAAGTGGAAATCCCAGCTCAGCTCGCCCGCCGACGTCCAGGGCCTGAAGAACTGGAAGTCGCTGATGGACGCCGGGATGCGCGGCGACCGCACCGGCGACGACCTCGGCGCGGTACCCGCCCTGGTGTCGGGCAAGGCCGCCATGAGCTTCTCCACCAACGGCCAGCTCGTGCAGGTCTACAGCCAGGACAAGGGCGACCCGAAGCTCAAGGGCAAGGTCGCCTCGTTCCCGATGCCCAGCCCCACCAAGGAGGGCTCGTACGCCCCGCCGTACATGGGTGGTTCGGTGCTCGCGGTGACGGCCAAGAGCAAGCAGCAGCAGTGGGCCGAGCAGTGGATCAGGGACTACACCTCCACCGCCCGGGAGAAGGAGTTCCTGGCGGGCGGCTTCCTGGCCAACACCCTGGACCTCACCTCCAACGACCCTGAGCGCGCGGGCTACTTCACCGGCCTGGAGCAGAGCTGGAACGTGCCCGCCGCCAAGAACTGGGCGCAGGTCGAGAAGAATCTGACGATCAAGCAGATGCTGGCCGACATCGCCACCGGGAAGCTGAGCGTCGAGGACGCCACCGCCCAGTACGGCAAGAAGATGGAGGACACCCTCAACGCCTCCTGACCGGCCCCCGGTCCGGCGGCACCGCGCCCTCTCCCGCGCCCCCGCCGGGCCGGGCGGCACCTCCTCGCAGGGATGGGACCGCCCCTCATGACGACCCTCACTCCGCTCCGGAGTCCGGCGTCCGCCGCGGACGCCCCGCCGGCCCGCCGCCGCACCGACCGCACCCCGTATCTGCTGATCGCGCCGTCCCTGGTCGTGCTGCTCGGGGTGCTGGCGTACCCGCTGGTGAAGGTGGTGATCCTGTCCACCCAGAAGTGGGGGGTGGCGCAGATCTTCAGCGCCTCCGGGGCGCCGTCCTTCGTCGGCCTCGCCAACTACCGCAAGCTGCTGGGCGATCCGGAGTTCTGGACGGTCCTGCTGCGTACGGTGGTGCTCACCGCCGCGATGGTCGGGCTGTCCATGGGCATCGGGTTCGCGGTGGCGCTCCTCATGCGGCAGGTGCCCGCCTGGTGCCGCCGCGGGATGACCTTCGCCCTGGTGATGGCCTGGTCGGTGCCCACCTTCATCTCCACCGAGATCTTCCGGTGGATGACGGAGTACAACTCGGGCGTCGTCAACTGGGCGATCGGCGCCCAGCCGCACAACTGGTACACCGACTCCACCCAGGGCCTGGCGGTGGCCACCGCCGTCGTGGTGTGGGGCGCGGTGCCGCTGATCGCGATCACCCTCTACGCGGGCCTGATGCAGATCCCGCAGGAGCTGGTGGAGGCCGCCCGGATGGACGGCGCCGGGGTGTGGGGCGTCTTCCGCCACATCACCGTGCCGGTGCTGCGCCCCCTGCTGGCGATGCTGACCACGCTGTCGGTGATCTGGGACTTCCAGGTGTTCAACCAGATCTGGATCCTGCGCAACGGCGCCCCCTCCTCCGACTACTACACCCTCGGCATCTACGCCTATGTGAAGGCGTACGGCTCGCACGACTACGGCCTGTCCTCGGCGACCGCCGTGCTGACCGTGGTCGCGCTGCTGGGTGTGATGGTCGTCTACCTGCGTCAGATAGCGAAGATCGGAGACGTGTCGTGAAGCCCGGCCCCGGGAAGTACGCGTGGACGGCACTGGGCGTCCTGGTCATCGTCGTCTGGGTCTTCCCCGTCTACTGGATGGCGACCACCGCCTTCAAGTCGACCGCCGCGATGGCGGCCGACCCGCCCCAACTGTGGCCGCACACACCGAACCTGGTGCACTTCAGGAAGGTGGTGCACGACCCGCTGTTCTGGGACGCGGTCACCAACAGCGCGCTCGTCACCGCCCTCACGGTCCCGCTGGCGGTGCTGGTGGCCTTCGGCTCCGCACTGGCCATCGCCCGCTTCCGGTTCCGCGGCCGGGGCGTCTACCTCACCGCGGTGATGCTCGTGCAGATGGTGCCGCACGTGGCGCTGGTGGTGCCGGTCTTCCTGACCCTCAGCGACGTGGGCCTGTCCGACTCGGTGCCGGGGCTGGTCGTCACCTATCTGGCGTTCATCCTGCCCTTCGCCGTCTGGACGCTGCGCGGCTTCATCGCGTCGGTGCCCAAGGACCTGGAGGAGGCGGCGATGACGGACGGCTGCACCAGGATGGGCGCCTTCCGCCGGATCATCCTGCCGCTGACCCTGCCAGGGCTCATCGCGACCTCGGTCTACTCGATGATCCTGGCCTGGAACGAGTACCTGTTCGCGTACTTCATCCTCGCCAGCCCCGACAAGTACACCGTGCCGCTGTGGCTGACCCACTTCGTCACCAGCGAGGGCACCGACTACGGGGCCCTGATGGCCGGTTCCGTGATCGTCTCCGCGCCCGTGGTCGTCTTCTTCATGCTGGTGCAGAAGCACCTGGCCGCCGGTCTCACCGCGGGCGCCGTCAAGGGGTAGCCCGGGCCACCGGCCGGCCGTCGGGGCAACGCGTCGACACCGCGGGGAAATTGGTGGAGCATGCGCGCATGCCCCTCACCGTCCGCGATCTTCTGGCGATCCCGTCCCTGCGGCTGGGGCTGGTCGCGGGGCGCGCGGGCCTGGGGAACGTGGTGGAGGCCGCGCACGCCTCGGAGATGCTCAGGCCCGCGGCCTGGCTGGAGGGCGCCGAGGTCGTGATGACCACCGGGCTGCTGCTGGCCGAGCGCGGCGGCGCCGAGGGGACGCACGACGCGGGCGGGGCGGGGGGCGCGGAGGCTGCCGGGAACGCGTTGGGCAGTGCCTGCGCCGCGTACGCCGAGGACGTCGCGGGCGGTGGCGCCGCCGCCCTCATCCTCGGTCTCGGGCGGACGCTGCCGTTCCAGGAGGTGCCGCGGGCGCTCGCCGACGCGGCGGACCGGCTGGGCCTGCCCCTGCTGACCGCACCCGAACTGACGCCGTTCGTGGCGGTCACCAAAGCGGTGTTCGGCGTCCGCGCCGCCGAGGAACGCCGCCTGCTGGAACGGACGTTGCACACCCAGCGGCGGCTGACCGCCGCCACCGCCTCGGGCGGCGGACTCGACGCGCTGCTGCACGCCTGGCTGGAGGCCACCGGCACCGCGGTCGTGGTCTGCGACGCCCTGGGGCGGCTGCTGGGCGCGGCGGGCACCGACGGCGCGGCGGCGCTGGAGGAGGCCGCCGGAGTCCTGGACGTGGTGGCACTGCGCGGGCTGCGCGGCAGCGCGGGCGGCGACCTGCCCTCGGGCCGGGTCCAGGTGCAGCCGCTGGGCGGCACCCGGCTGCGCGGCTTCATGCTGCTGCTCGGCGTCGGGAGCGCCGAGTCCCGGCTGCTGGGCAGCGTCCTGGTCTCCCTGCTGTCGGTGGAGCTGGAGCGCAGGCACCTGGCGGACGAACCGCGGCGCCGCCGCCGCGCACAGGTCCTCGACCGGCTCTTCGCCCCCGAACTGCCGCCCGCCCAGGCGCGGGCGCTGCTCACCTCCGCGGGGGTGCGCGGCCCGGCGATCCGGGTGCTGGCGGTGGCCGCGGACCCGCCGCCCGCCGCACCCGCGCAACCGGCCGAACCGGCGGAACCGAACGAACTCGCCGCCGATCTGGCGATGGCGCTCCCCGGCGGTCTGGTGCGGGTGGTCGGCGGCACCGCCGAGTGCGTCGTCGGCGAGGAGGCGGACGTCGAGGCGATCCTGCGGCGCTTCGCGCCCGACCGCCCGGCCGGGATCGGTCCCGCGGTCGTCCCGCAGCACGCGGCGCTCTCGCTGCGCCAGGCGCGCGCCCTGCTGCCCGCCAGCCGGGAGCTGGGCCGTCCGGTGACGGCGGCCGAGGCGGGTTCCGTACGGCTGCTGCTGCGGCTCGGCAGCCCCGCCCAGCTGTCGGCGTTCGCGGACACCGTACTGGCGCCGCTCGACGCGCAGGACTCGGCGGAGGCGCTGACCGACACCCTGCGGGCGTGGCTGGAGACCAACGGCTCCTGGGCCGAGACCGCGCATCTGCTGGGCCTGCACCGGCACACCGTGCAGAGCCGCATCCAGCGGATCGGCCAGCTCACGAACCGTCAGATGGACCGGACCGAGGACCGGGTGGACCTCTGGCTGGCGCTGCGGGCCCGCGAGACGGCGGCCACCTGAGCGCGTACGCCCCCCGCGGCGCGGAGCGACACGCACGCCCCGCGACCGTGAGACGGCTTCCTCACGGCCGCGGGGCGGGCGCTGTCAACTGCTGTGCTGTCAGTCGTTGTTGTTCAGTACGGGCAGGTATCCGCTGGAGTGGCCGGTGGAGGTGGGGTGGTAGGACTCCCAGGACGGGGAGATCACCAGGGAGTGCAGGTAGTCGTCGCCCGAGCACAGTTCGTGGCCGTGGAAGGTGGAGCGGACGTCACCGAAGGAGAACCCGTGCGCGGCGGCGCGGGTGGCGGTGACGGAGTCGAGTACGTCCGCGGCCTCGTCGATCTTCTGGTGCTTGGTGGCGCTCATCCCGATGCAGAAGGTGTTGAGGGTGTACATGTCCGGGTAGCCCATCACGACCACATGGGCGTTGGGGGCCCGGGAGCTGATCGCGTTGTATACGGCGTCGAGGCGGCCGGGAAGGGTGTTCCTGGCGTAGTTCTCCGCGGTGTTGACCCGGTTGACGCAGGTGCTGTCGGAGCCGGTCACACAGGTGGTCATGACGTCGGCGAAGCCCGCGTCATTGCCGCCGATGGTGATGGTGACCAGGCCGGTGGAGGAGTTGAGGGGGCCGAGCTGGTTGTTCAGCACGTCCGTGGTCACGGCACCTGAGCAGGCGGTGTCGGAGAACGAGGACGGGGAGTGCGCGTTCTTCCACAGGTACGGGTATGCGCTGAAACTGCGGTGGCAGTCACCGCTGGAGCTGTCGTAGTTCCCCGCGCCGTTTCCGGCCGAGTACGAGTCGCCCAGCGCGACATAGGCGGGCCCGGCGGCGTGTGCCGGACCGGTGAGTACCAGGCTGATCATCATCGCCATGATGAGCGTGGCGAGAGCGGCGATGGACTTGGTAAGTCTCACGGAACCTCCCTCGGAAATAAGCTGGTTACCACTTGGTAGCAAGCGATCCGGCACTAAGGGAAGTGTTCATGCCAAAGATTCTTCCCGCGTAGACCGCGCGGACCACCGCAGTCGTCGCATTGGTCAGCAGATGCGTGGAAGTTGCTCCCCGATCGGCAGGTCCACCACGCGGGTGCCGCCAAGTCCGGTACGGGCGACGACCGTTCCGGGATGGTCGGGGACGGCCTCGCCGATGATCCGCGCCTCGGCGCCGAGCGGGTGGGCCCGCATCGCCGCGAGGACCTCCTCGGCGTGCTCGCGGGGCACGAACGCCACCAGCTTCCCCTCGTTGGCCACGTACATCGGGTCGAGCCCGAGGATGGCGCAGGCGTTGGCGACGGCGGGCGGCACCGGGATGTCCCGCTCGCGGAGCACGACGCCCGTGCCGGAGGCCGCCGCGATCTCGTTGAGCGAGGCCGCCAGACCGCCGCGGGTGGGGTCGCGCAGCACGTGCAGATCCGGGGTGACCGCGAGCATGGCGTCCACCAGACCGCCGAGCGCCGCACAGTCGCTCTCGATCTCGACGCCGAACTCCAGGCCCTCGCGCACGCTCATGATGGCCACGCCGTGCACGCCGATCGGGCCGCTGACGATCACCACGTCGCCGGGCACCACTCGCTGCGGACGCAGGTCCACCCCGGCCGGGATCAGCCCGATACCGGCGGTGTTGACGTAGATCCCGTCACCGTGGCCGGCCTCGACCACCTTGGTGTCGCCGGTGACCACCTCGACGCCCGCCGCCCGCGCCGCGTCGCCCATGGCCCGGGCCACCCGCGCCACGACCGGCATCTCGACGCCCTCCTCCAGGATGAACCCGCAGGACAGATACGCGGCCCTGGCGCCGCTCATCGCCAGGTCGTTGACGGTCCCGTTGACGGCGAGGTCGCCGATGCTGCCGCCGGGGAAGAACAGCGGCCGCACCACGTACGAGTCGGTGGAGAAGGCCAGCCGGGCGCCGCCGAGGGTGACCGCCGCGGAGTCGCCGAGTTGGGCCAGCACCTCGCCGCCGAACGCGGGCGCGAAGACGTGCTGCACGAGTTCGGCGGAGAGCGCCCCGCCGCCGCCGTGCCCCATCACCACACGCGGCTGGTCGCGCAGCGGCGCCGGGCAGGTCCAGGACAGCATGTCGGGGGCGTCATTGGTCAGGACCGGTGACGCCGTGGTGATGTCAGCCAACGGGGCTCGCCTCCTGGCGCGCGGGGGCGACGTCGAGCCGCCGGTAGAGGTAGTACGCGGCGCAGGCGCCCTCGCTGGAGACCATCGTGGCGCCGAGCGGGTTGCGCGGGGTGCAGGTGGTCCCGAACGCCTCGCACTCGTGCGGCTTGATCAGGCCCTGCAGCACCTCGCCCGCGCGGCACTCGGTCGGCTCCAGGGTGCGGATGCCGGTCACCGAGAAGCGGTGCTCGGCGTCGAACTCCCGGTAGCGGTCGGAGAGTTTCCAGCCGCTCCCGGGGATCACGCCGATACCGCGCCAGGCCCTGTCGGTGACCTGGAAGACGTCCTCCAGCATGGCCTGCGCCGCCGGGTTGCCCTCCGGGCGCACCGCCCGCGCGTAGGCGTTGTCCACGGTGTGCTCGCCGCGCTCCAACTGCCGTACGGTGCGGCGCACCCCCTCCAGGATGTCCAGCGGCTCGAACCCGGTGACCACGATGGGCACTTTGTGCCGCTCGGCCAGCTCCGGGTACTCCCCGATGCCCATCACGCTGCACACGTGCCCGGCGGCGAGGAACGCCTGCACCCGGCAGTCGGGCGAGCGCATGATGGCCTCGATCGCCGGGGGCACCCGCACATGCGACACCAGCAGGCTGAAGTTGCGGATGCCGAGGCGCCGGGCCTGGTAGACGGTCATCGCGTTGGGCGGCGCGGTGGTCTCGAAGCCGATGCCGAAGAACACCACCTGCTTGGCGGGGTTCTGCTGGGCGATCTTCAGCGCGTCCAGCGGCGAGTAGACCACGCGGACGTCGCCGCCCTCGCTGCGGACCCGGAACAGGTCGCGGTCGGTGCCCGGCACCCGCAGCATGTCACCGAACGAACAGAAGATCACGTCGGGCCGGGAAGCGATCTCCAGGGCCTTGTCGATCACCTCCAGCGGGGTGACGCACACCGGGCACCCCGGGCCGTGGATCAACTCGACCTGGTCCGGCAGGAGCTGGTCGATCCCGTGCCGGATGATGGTGTGGGTCTGGCCGCCGCACACCTCCATCAGCGCCCACGGCCTGGTCACCGTGGAGTGGATGTCGTCGAGCAGGCGGCGGGCCAGCTCGGGGTCCTGGAACTCGTCGATGTACTTCACTGCCGCGCCTCCCGCGGTTCCGCTGTGGTGTCCGCCGCGCCGTCCCCGTCGCCGAAGGGGTAGCCGTTGGCCTCGGCCGCGAGCTCCCACGGGTCTCCGAACTCCTCCTGCAACATGCCGAGGTTGGCGAAGAGCTCCAGCGTCTGCCGGGCCGACTCCTCGTCGAGCCGCTGCAACGCGAACCCCACGTGGACGATGGCGTACTCGCCGACCTGGAGATCGGGCAGGTACTCCAGGCACACCTCCTTGACCACTCCGCCGAAGTCGACGGTGGCCATCCGGGTGCCGTCCCGGTCCTCGATCTCCAGCACTCTGCCGGGTACCGCCAGGCACATGGGCGTTCTCCTCGCTGTGGGGCGTGTGGGGGTGGGCGGTGGGTACGGGGTCCGGCGGAAGGCCGGTGGCCGGTCAGCTCACCGGCCGTGCCCCCGCCACGAGTTGGCCGAGCGCCAGCCCTCCGTCGTTGGGAGGCACCAGCCGGTGGCGCAGCACGGTGAAGCCCTCGGCGCGCAGCGCGGTGGCGGTGGCCGAGGAGAGCAGGGTGTTGCCGAACACCCCGCCGGTCAGCGCGACGGTCTCCAGGCCGTGCCGCTCGCGGGCCAGCAGGCACGCGTGCCGTACCAGTTCGGCGACCGCCGCGTGGAACCGGGCGGCGATCAGCGGCACTTGGATGCCCGCCCGCACATCGGCCACGACGGCGGCCAGCAGCGGCCCCGGGTCGGCGATCAGTTCGGCGCCGGGGGACGCGCCGGGGCGGAAGCCGAACCCGTAGCAGGGATCACCGTCGGTGCCGGAGGCCGCGCGCAGGGCGGCGGCCTCCAGCTCGACGGCGGCCTGCGCCTCGTATCCGGCGAGATGGCAGACGCCCGCCAGGGAGGAGACCGCGTCGAAGAGCCGTCCCATGCTGGACGTCGGGACGCAGTTGAGGTCGCGGTCCAACTGCTGGGCCAGCAGGCGGCGTTCGTCGGGCGGACAGGCGTCCACCGGCGGCAGGCCGTCGTCCCAGCCGATGCCCGCGGCCCGCAGATGGGCCAGCGCCATCCGGTACGGGCGCAGGACCGCCGCGTCGCCACCGGGCAGCGGCACGTACCCCAACTGGCAGAAGCGGTGGTAGCCGTCGTAGTCGGCCAGCAGGATCTCGCCGCCCCACACCGCCCCGTCGTCGCCGTAGCCGGTGCCGTCGAAGGCGACGCCGATCACCCGTCCTGTGCCGTCCAGGCCGTGTTCCGCCATGGCCGAGGCGATGTGCGCGTGGTGGTGCTGCACCCGTTCCACCGGCCGTCCCTCACGGTGGTCCAGCGCCCAGCGCGAGGAGCGGTACCGCGGATGGCGGTCGGCGACCAGGCGTTCGGGGCGGACCGCGGTGATGGACTCCAACTGCCGTTCCGCCGCCTCGAAGGCGCGCTGGGTGGCGAGGTCGTCCATGTCCCCGATGTGCGCCGACAGCCAGCCGCGCCGCCCCTCGCCGAGGCAGAACGCGTTCTTGAGGTCGCCGCCGACCGCGAGCGCCGCCCCGACCGGCACCGGCAGCGGCACGGGCAGCGGCGCGTAACCGCGCGAGCGGCGCACCACCGACGGCTCGCCGTCGCACACCCGCACCACGGAGTCGTCGCACGGCACATGGATCGGCCGGTCATGGGTCAGCCAGGCGTCGGCGAGATGCGCCAGCCGGTCCAGGGCCTCGGCGTCGTCGGTGACGATCGGCTCGCCCGAGACGTTGCCGCTGGTCATGACGAGCAGTTCGGGCCCCGGCGGGTCGCCGGGAAGCCCCAGCAGCAGATGGTGCAGCGGTGTGTACGGCAGCATGAACCCGAGGTCGGGCCCGCCCGGCGCCACCTGCTCGGCGAGCGCGCCCGGGCGGCGGCGCAGCAGGACGATGGGCCGCACGGGGCCGGTGAGCAGCGCCGCCTCCTCGGGACCGAGGTGCGCGTACGCCTCGATCGCGGCCGGATCGCGGGCCATCAGCGCGAACGGCTTGGCACCGCGGTCCTTGCGCCGCCGCAGCAGCGCGACCGCGGCGGGATCGGCCGCGTCGCACGCGAGGTGGTAGCCGCCCAGGCCCTTGACGGATACGACCGCCCCGGCGGCGAGCAGCGCCCGCGCCCCGGCGATCGGATCGCCGTCCGCAGCCCCCACCGCCTGCCCCGTCGCGTCCACCAGCCGCAGCCGCGGACCGCAGTCGTGGCAGGCCACCGGCTGCGCGTGGAAGCGCCGGTCCGCCGGGTCGGTGTACTCGGCGGCGCACGCGGCGCACATCGGGAAGCGGCCCATGGTGGTGTGGTCGCGGTCGTACGGCAGGCCGGTGACGATCGTGAAGCGCGGCCCGCAGTTGGTGCAGGTGACGAACGGGTGGCGGAACCGCCGGTCGTCCGGGTCGGCCAGTTCGGCCAGGCAGTCGGCGCAGGTCGCGATGTCGGGGGAGACCAGGGTGCGGGCGGGACCGTCGCGGTGCGAGGCGACGATCGCGAAGCCGGAGCCGCCGACCGCGGCCAGCTCGCACTGGTCGACCGACTCCACGGCCGCGAGCGGCGGCGCGTCGGCCGCGATCAGCTCACAGAACCGGGCCACCGCGTCCGGCGCGCCCTCCACCTCGACGATGACGCCCTCACCGGTGTTGGTGACATGACCGGCCAGCCCGAGGCGGGTGGCGAGCCCGTACACGAAGGGCCGGAAGCCCACTCCCTGCACGACACCCCGGACGGTGACCCGGCGCCGCACGGCGGCCGCCGAGGCGGTGGTGACGGCGGTGGTGACGGCGGTGGAGACCGCGGTGGTGGCGGGGGCGAGCGGGGCGGTCGGTTCGACGGCGGTCGGGGTCTCCGTCATGACATGCGCGCTGCCGGTTGGTGCGAGACGTCCTGCGGGGCGTGAGGGTGCGGATGCGTGTGCGCGTGGTCCTCGCCGTGGTCGTGCCCGTGCCCGTGCTCATGGCCGTGCTCGTGGACGTGGGACTGCCCCCGGGCCATCACCGGCGCGTGGACGGGGCCGCCGTCCGCGACCGCCAGGGCGCGGTCGAGCAGCGCGCCCGCCGCCAGCCCGCTCCTGGCGGAGGTCAGCACCACCTCGACCCCGGGGTTGACCCGCTCGACATGGGCGCGGAACGCCGCCTCGTCGAAGCCGACGGCCTCGGCGATGTCGACCTTGGTCACCACCACCAACTGCGCGAGCCCGAACGCCGTCGGGTACTTCAGCGGCTTGTCCTCGCCCTCCGTCACCGAGGCGAGGGCCACCCGCAGCGTCTCCCCGAGGTCGTACGACGCCGGGCAGACCAGATTGCCGACGTTCTCCACGAACAGCAGCCGGGTGTCGTCGGGCAGCCAGCCCTCCAGATGGCGGCCGAGCATTCCGGCCTCCAGATGGCAGAGCCCGTCGGTGAGCACCTGCTTGACCGGGGCGCCGGAGCGGGCCAGCCGGGTGGCGTCGTTCTCGGTGGCCAGGTCGGCGGTGAGCGCGGCGACCGGCACCCCGCGCTCGCGGGCCAGCACCAGTTCCTGTTCCAGCAGCGCGGTCTTGCCGCTGCCGGGGCTGGAGAGCAGATTGACCGCGATGGTGCCCCGGGCGGCGAGCCCGGCCCGCAGTTCGTGGGCGCAGATGTCGTTGCTGGCCAGCACGGCCTGCTGCAGATCGACCACACGGCACATGTTCAACGCTCCTGGTGGATCGGTTCTCGGTCCGGGCCGGCAGCCGCTGGTCCGTCGTCCCACTCGACGCTCACGATCCGCAGCTCACGCCCGGACAGCAGTTCCGTGGCGGCCGTTCCGCACGCCGGGCAGCACAGGTCGGGCGGCATCCCGACCGCCCACTCGTCCGCGCAGGGCTCGCAGCGCGCGCGTCCCTCGACGGCGTCGACGGTCAGGGCGGAGCCCTCCAGGACCGTTCCGGCGCAGCCCAGTTCGTAGCTGAAGGCGAGCGCGTCGGGGACCACACCGGCGAGTTCGCCCACCTGGAGCCGGACGGACCGTACGGCGGTGGCGCCCGCGGCCCGTGCCGCGTCCTCCACCTGGCCGATGACCGCCAGCGCGATGGACATCTCGTGCATGGTTCACTTCCCGCTGCCGCCGTGCCGCTCGCTCCATCACAGAGCGGTGCGCCCCATTACAGAGCGGTGCGCCGGGTGGCCGCGGGGAGCCACACCGTCGCACCGCCCCGGGGCAACCCGTTCGGCGCAGCGGAACCGCTCACATGGAGCGCATCCGCATGTAGCGCTTGATGTCCGGCAGTACCTGGGCCACCGCGGCCCAGACGGCCGCGGCGGCGGTGGCGACGACGGCGAACTTCTTCAGCATGGCGACGTGTTCCTCTCCTCGTTTCGGTCGAGCAGGCCCAGCACGAGCCGGACGGCTTCGGGTACGGCGGCCTCGACGGCGGGACTCAGTCCGATGCCCTCCTCGACATCGGCGGGCTCGCAGCCGACGACCAGGGTGCGGCGCGGCGGTGTGCCGCCCGTACCGGCGCACAGGGTGCCGAGCAGGGCCAGCACACTGTCGGGGGACATCCGGTGCCCGTCGAGCAGCGCCTCACCCGACCCCGGACCCGAGCCCGCCGCGGTCTCCACGCCGCCCTCACCGTCGGGCTCGATGACGTACAGCGTCCCCGGGGCGCCGCCGCGCGCGGTGGCGTCCACCAGCACGAACGTGTCGTAGCCGTCGAGGAGTTGGTACGCCAGGTGGACGCCCCGTACCCCGACGTCCACGGCCTCGACACGGTCGGGCAGACCCGCGGCGATCAACCGCCGTACGGTCTCGACGCCGAATCCGTCGTCGCCGAGGAAGATGTTGCCGACGCCCGCGATCAGGGTGCGGGGCCCTTCGGCGGTCATGCGTCCTCCCGCGGGGTGGCGTCGTCCAGCGGGGTCACTTCGTCGGGCTGGAAGTACAGGAACCTGCCCTGCTCGCGCCGGATGTCGGCGCCCGGATCGCCGTCCACGGTCACGGCCAGGTGCACGCCGCCGTCGACGTCGTGCAGCACCGCCTCGACCAGGGCGTCGCGGCCGTGCAGGAAGATGTCCTGCGCGTCGGTGCGGCGCAGCCCCGGACGCAGCCGGACCCTGCTGCCCGCGGCCACCCGGCGGCCGTCGACCACGACATGGTCACGCCCGGGGTCGACGCTCGCGTCGCTCGCCGGGTCCCACCAGGGGGCGTCGGGCCGCATCACCGCGGCGAGCGGGTCGTCGGTCCCGGCCAGTGCGATCAGGTCGACCGCGTCGTCACCGGGCGACGGGCCGGTGATCTCGCGCAGCGACCGTACGGCGCCGTGCAGCCGCTCCAGCACCTCCGGCGGCATGGTGTCGGCGAGGTCGATGACCGCGGCGGCCCGCGCGTCGGTGCCCCGGGCCTCGCGCTTCTCCTGGTCGGTGAGGGCGGCCGTGCGCAGGGTGAGGATCTCGTCGATCTCCAGGGCGTCGTAGAGCGCCCCCGGGCTCTCGGGCGCGATCGCCGGATGGTCCTCCAGGATGATCGGCGAGGAGAGCACGACGTCGGCGCGGCCGTCCCGCCCGGCCAGTACGGGCCAGGTGTGGGTGTTCTCGCAGTCCGCGGTGGCGCCCTTGGCCCACTCGGGCGGATCGGTCACCGACAGGAACGACCCGGCGCTCAGCCCCAGCATCAGATGGGCGGAGACCAGCGCGTACGGCAGCGCCGCCTCGCGGCCGGTGTCCGCGTCCGCGGGCCGCCAGTCCGCGGTGTTCTCGACCACCGCGGTGAGCCGCCGCACCGCGTAGGGGCCCGGCACCTCGGCCGCGGTCAGCCGGACCTGGCCGCGGACCTCCGCGCGGTGGCGCAGCAGGCGGCCGACCGGGCGGCCGGTCTCGTCCGCCACCTCCTCGGTCTCCTCACGGGCCGGGCAGGTGAAGGGGAAGACGCGCTCCCCGTCGCCTCCCGCCGCGCCCAGTTCCGCCACCGGCAGGGCGATCTCGACGCGCTCCTCGACGCCCTCGTCCCACGGCGTCAGTACCCGGTCGGCCAGCGCGAGTTCGCCGACCGTCTCGTATCCGCCGCCGGGCAGCAGCCGCTGGACGGTACGCCGCTGGGCGTGCAGGAACCGCAGCTCCACGAAGAGCCGGGCGTCGCCGCGCGGTTCCATCAGGCACTCGGTGCGCTGGAAGGTGTGCTCGCCGCTGTCCGCGCCCCAGCGCGGCGGGACCAGCACGCCGAACTGCCAGCGCAGCCGGTTCTTCGCCGCCGAGGCCCGGTACGGGTAGAGGACATAGCCCTCGAACAGCACCGCGTCGGCGACGCTCCGGGCGGCGGCGAAGCGGGTGTCGTCGCCGGGAGTGTCGGTACCGGCGGCGGCCGGTCCGGTGGAGGTGGTGGTCACGGCGCTGTCCTGTCGGAGGTGAGCGGGGTCGCGGCGGCGGGTACGGCGCCCGGACGTACGGCGGCGGTCCGCGTCCCGGCGCGCTCGCCGTCAGCGGACAGCGCGTCGGCGGCCAGCAGCGCCTCGACCGTCGCCTCCCAGGACGGCAGTGCCCGCCGGGAGCGGAAGGCGAGGAGCGCGTCCATGGTGTCGGCGGGCAGCCGCAGCCAGCCGCAGCCGGGGAAGTGCTGGTCGACCATCTCCCGCCAGACCGCGACCGGCATCCGGAAGGACGCCTCCCGGTCCCAGGGCACCATTTCCACATGGAAGCCGCGGGCGCCGGTGAACGCGGTGCCGGAGAAGAGCATCAGCAGCGGCACCTCACCGTCCTCCAGCGCGTGGAAGTACCGGCCCGCGGCCACGTCCAGGTCGTAGCTGCACGGCACCGGCAGGTCGACCTCGGTCTCCCCGGTGAACCCCGGTACGACCAGCGACACCTGGGCGAACTGCACCGGCAGCAGCGTGCTGCCCCAGCGCGACCTGGCACCGAACAGGTCCGACAGCCCCTCGGCCTCCTCGGCCGAGTAGCCGCGGCGGCCCGGTTCGATACGGAACTGGCAGCGCAGCGCGATCGCGTGCACCCGGGTGCCGGGGGTGGCCGTGACCCGCAGCCGGAAGACCAGCGTGGGCCCGGCCGCGTACCGGTCGGCGCGCACCGAGACGCAGGAGAAGGAGAACTCCGTCACGCCCCGTCCTCCTTGGGCAGTTCCCTGGCCCGGCCGCGGACATGGGTGAAGAACGCGGCCAGGTCCGCGCGGGCCTCGGGTCCGCCGTCGAATCCCTGCCAGTGCAGCCGCATCCGGCCGACCAGCTCGTAGCAGATGTCGATCGGCACCAGGAAGCATTCGCACACGCCGTCCGTGCGGCGCAGCAGCAGCGCTTCCACGTCGGGCTCCAGCAGGTCCGCCAGGCGGGTGCGGTCCAGGACGTGCTGCCAGTCGGCCGGGTCCAGCTCGCTCTCGGTGGCCCCCGCGGGGGACGGGTAGAGGGCGACCAGCCGGTCGAGGGCGGCGTTGCGGAAGAAGAAGACGACGCCGACCGGGATCTGCAGCAGCTCCCAGGCGCCGTCGTCCAGCGAGTGGCCGGAGTCGGTGAGATACCGGTCGGGCACCGCGCGGAACCGCCCGCGGCCCGCGCCCGGCGTCTCGAACAGCAGCGCGCAGGGCGTGCAGGCGCAGGCCAGTACGCGGTTGCCGGTGTCGACCAGGTGCCGGTGGCCCTCCTCCGCGACCGGCGCCCCGCACAGTTCGCAGCGCTCCTGCCGGGGCGGCGCGGGGACCACGAACCGGCGCAGCCCCGCCGGTCCCGGCGCCCGGCCTGTGTGGCCGGGCGCGGTCTGAGGAGTGCTCATGAGGCCGTGACCGGGCGGGGGGAGATCTGCAGCAGCACCGGCTCGGCCGACGACCCCGCCGACTCCAGCTCCACCGCGGCGACCTCGGTGGCGAAGCAGGCGAGCGCCGCCTCCACGGACTCCCGGGCGGCCGTGTTGGTGCTGGGGCAGCCGCAGCCGCCCGCGTCGGTGGAGCGCACCCGCAGCACCCCGGTGGCCTCGTCGAAACCGACCAGCTCCACCGGCCTGCCCGGCAGGCTCTCCAGCGCGCGGCTGATCCTGGCGTCGAGCGGCTCGGGATGCAGGTCGTGCAGGACCAGCATCCCGGAGACCAACTCGTCGCGCAGCAGCCGGTCGAGCGCCCGCGGGTCCGCCTGCCCGGTCAGGGCGACGATCCGGGCGAGGCCCGCGCCGTAGAAGTCCATCAGGACCCGTACCAGTTCCTCCGCCGCGCCGCAGACCTCGCGGTCGCCGCTGGCCGCGAGACGGTCGAGGATCTCCTCGATCCGCCGCCCGGCCTGTTCCGCGTCGGGCGGCCGTACCGCCGTGGTGCTCATCCGCCCATCCCGCTCAGGCCGGTGGGCACGTGCATCTGCTTCACGGTCCTGCCCTCGCCGGTGTACATGTGCACACCGCACGGCAGGCACGGGTCGAAGCTGCGGACGGCCCGCATGATGTCGATGCCCTTGAAGTTCTCCGGGGAGTTCTCCTCGAAGATCGGCGTGTTCTGCACCGCGTCCTCGTACGGGCCGGGAGTGCCGAAGGTGTCGCGGGTGCTGGCGTTCCACGGGGTCGGCGGGTACGGGTGGTAGTTGGCGATCTTGCCGTCCCTGATCACCATGTGGTGCGACAGGACGCCGCGGACCGCTTCGGTGAAGCCGACCCCCAGGCCCTCCTCGGGCACCTCGAACTTCTCCCAGGTCTGGGTGCGTCCGGCGCGCACCTCCTCCAGCCCCTTCTCGGCGAAGTGCAGCGCGACCGCGGCGGCGTACGCCTGGAAGTACGTGCGGGCGCGGTTGCGCTCCAGCGCGTTGCTCCACTTCGGGATCTTCCACTCGAAGCTGGTCTCCGGCTTCGTCATGGTCCGCGGCAGGTTGATCTGCACGCTGTGGCCGGTGGCCTTCACGTAGCCGATGTCGACCAGGCCGGACAGCGCGGTGGACCACAGCCGGGCGATCGGGCCGCCGCCGGTGTCCAGCGCCAGGTGGTCCTTGCCGTCGAACCAGCGCGGCGACATCACCCAGCTGTACTTGTCGTCGAAGTTCCGCTTCTGCGGGGCCGGGATGGTGTGCTGGTTCCACGGGTGGCGCGGGTCGACCGGGTTGCCGAGCGGGTCGTGGGTGACGAACTGCTCCCTGCCCTCCCAATCCTGGTAGTACGAGCTGCCCAGCAGGATCCGGATGCCGAGGTTGATCTCGGTGAGGTCGTTGGTGACCAGCTTGCCGTCCACGATGACGCCCGGGGTGACGAACATCTTCCGTCCCCAGTCGGTCATGTTGGCGTAGGTGAAGTCGCAGTGCTCGGGGTCGTTGAGCGCGCCCCAGCAGCCCAGCAGGATCCGCCGGCGGCCGACCTCCTCGTACCCGGGCAGCGCCTCGTAGAAGAAGTCGAACAGGTCGTCGTGGAGCGGGACGACGCGCTTCATGAACTCCACGTAGCGCATCAGCCGGCTGAGGTAGTCGGTGAAGAGCTGCACGGAGGCGATCGTGCCGACACCGCCCGGGTAGAGGGTGGAGGGGTGCACATGGCGGCCCTCCATCAGGCAGAACATCTCCCGGGTGTAGCGGCTGACCTGGAGGGCCTCGCGGTAGAACTCGCCCTCGATCGGGTTGAGCGACCGCATGATGTCGGCGATCGTCTTGTAGCCGTGCTCCCCGGCGTGCGGCGCCTCGGTGCGCTCGGCCTTCTCCAGCACGCCGGGGTTGGTCTCGCGGACCATGCGCTCGCAGTAGTCGACCCCGACCAGGTTCTCCTGGAAGATGTTGTGGTCGAACATGTACTCGGCCGACTCGCCCAGGTTGATGATCCACTCGCCCAGGTGCGGCGGCTTCACCCCGTACGCCATGTTCTGCGCGTACACCGAGCAGGTCGCGTGGTTGTCACCGCAGATCCCGCAGATCCGGCTGGTGATGAAGTGCGCGTCGCGGGGGTCCTTGCCGCGCATGAAGACGCTGTAGCCGCGGAAGACCGACGAGGTGCTGTAGCACTCGGCGACCTTCTTCTGCTTGAAGTCGATCTTCGTGTGGATGCCGAGGCTGCCCACGATCCGGGTGATCGGGTCCCAGGCCATCTCCACCAGGCCGCTGCCGTCGCCGGCCGCCTTCGTCTTCGGTGCCATCGTGTGTGCCGTGCCCTTCTGGGTGGTGAGGTCGGGTACTACTGCGGATCGCGGGGGGCCACGGTCACCACGGGGGCCGGTAGCCGGTGGTGAGCTGCTCGCCGCGGCGGCGCCACTTGGGCTCGGTGTCGACGGTGCGCGCGGTGACGGCCCGCAGCTTGCGGATGACCGAGCCGTACGCGGTGCTCGCGGTGCTGGAGATCCGGCCGCCGGGGGGCTCGTCCATGAACGGCATGAACTTGTCCGGGAAGCCGGGCATCGTGCAGGCGATGCAGATGCCGCCCACGTTGGGGCAGCCGCCGACGCCGTTGATCCAGCCGCGCTTGGGGACGTTGCACTTCACGACCGGACCCCAGCAGCCCAGCTTGACCAGGCACTTGGGCGAGTCGTACGTGGTCGCGAACTGGCCCTGCTCGTAGTAGCCCGCGCGGTCGCAGCCCTCGTGGACGGTCGCGCCGAACAGCCACGCCGGGCGCAGGTGCTCGTCCAGCGGGATCATCGGGGCCGAGCCGGCCGCCTGGTGCAGCAGGTAGACCAGCGTCTCGGAGAAGTTGTCCGGCTGGATCGGGCAGCCCGGCACGCAGACGATCGGGATGCCGGCGTGCGACTTCCAGTCCCAGCCCAGGTAGTCCGGCACGCCCATGGCGCCGGTCGGGTTGCCCTCCATGGCGTGGATGCCGCCGTAGGTGGCGCAGGTGCCGATCGCGACCACGGCCAGCGCCTTGGGCGCGAGCCGGTCGATCCACTCGCTGGTGGTGATCGGCTGGCCGGTCTCGGGGTCGTCGCCGAAGCCGCACCAGTACCCCTCGGGCTTGATCGCCTCGTTGGGGATGGAGCCCTCGATGACCAGCACGAACGGGTCGATCTCGCCGCGCTCGCCCTTGAAGAACCACTCGATGAAGGTGTCCGCGCCCTCCACCGGGCCGCATTCGTAGTCGATCAGCGGCCAGTGCACGGCGATCTTGGGCAGCCCCGGCAGCACGCTGAGGGCGATCTCCTCGATGCTCGGCTGCGTGGCCGCGGTCAGCGAGACCGAGTCGCCGTCGCAGCTCAGTCCGGCGTTGATCCACAGGATGTGGATCGGCGCCTCTTCCTCGGCTGGGGCGTCCTTGGTCGAGGTCGCGGTGGCGGCCGGTGACGGTGACGTCATGGGGAAACCTCCTCGGGGCGGCGGGGGACAGAGGCCCGCATGTCAGACACCACTGTCCTGGCGGGCGGCGGCGGGTGGGACATCTTGCTGGGCCGATCGGGGCGGCGCCTTGGTGACGAAGGCCCTGCGCAGCGCGTGGTACGGCGCGGCGGGGTCGAAGAAGGTCCGCCGCATCTCGGCCAGCTCCCGCTCGCGGTAGCGGGCGAGCGGCTCGGCGGCCTCGTCCCGCTCGCGTGCCGCCTTCTTCGCGGCGATCCGGGCCTGCGCGCGGGCGCCCGAGGCGAGATGCGCGGCCTGCCGGGCCACCTCGCCCGGGAACTCCTGGGGGTCGCACTCCAGCAGCCGGTCCACCAGGCCGAGCCGCAGCGCGGCCGCCGCGCTCACCGGCCGGGCCCGCTCGGTGAGCTGCTCCGCGGCCCTGGCGCCGACCCGGCGGGGCAGGGTGTACGTCCAGAACTCGGAGCCGTACAGCCCCATCAGCCGGTAGTGCGGGTTGAGCACCGCGCCCGTACGGCACCAGACCTCGTCGGCGGCGAGCGCCAGCATCACCCCGCCCGCCGCGGCGTTGCCGCCCAGCGCGGCCACCACCAGCCGGTCGGTGGTGGTCAGGACCGCCTCGACGAGGTCGTCCATGGCCGTGATGTTCGCCCAGGACTCCGCGGCGGGGTCGGCGGCGGCCTCGATCACGTTCAGATGGATGCCGTTGGAGAAGAAGTCCCGGGCGCCGCCCAGCACCAGCAGCGAGGTGGGGCGGGAGCACGCCGTCCGGTACGCGTCCAGCAGCCGGCGGCAGTGCGAGGTGCTCATCGCGCCGCCGGGGAAGGAGAAGGTCAGGAAGCCGACCGGTCCCTCCTCGCGGTAGCCGATGTCCTTCCAGGTCCGCCGCGGGTCGTCGGCGGGCGCCGGGAGTTCGGGCAGCGGGGGCAGCCGGTCGCCGAGGGCCAGGACCGCGGGCAGCTTCACCCGGGCGGGGCCGCCGGGGACGCGGCGCGGGCGCAGTTCGGGAAGCCACACCGCGCCGTCCGCCGTCGCACGGCAGACCGCCCCGGCCCGGGTGGCCAGCAGCTCCCCGGGCGGCCCGGTCAGGTCGTACTCGGGATGGCCGCCGTGCAGGAACCACTGCTGGCCGAGCAGTTCGTCGAGCACCCCGGGCTGCGAGTCGGCGGCGCGCAGCGTGCGCACCACCTTCTCGGTCGGGTCGCTCGGCCAGTCGATCCGCCGCAGGGCCTGCCCGAAGTACGGGCGGCACACCACGCCCTCGCGCGACTGCGGGACCGGCCGGTAGCTCCCCGAGGCGTAGCGCTCCACGGCCAGCAGCACCGCCGCGAGCGCCGCGTCGGAGACCTCGTTGCGGTACAGGTCGCTCTTGCCGACCGGCGGTACGGGGCACGACGCGGTGGCCCACACGTCCCCGCCGTCCATCTCCTCGTTGGCCTGGAGCACGGTGACGCCCCAGCGCCGGGCGCCCTCGTGCACGGCCCAGTCGAGCGAGGACGGCCCGCGGTCGCCGACCGGGCCCGGGTGGACGACGAGCACCGGCCGGGCCCGCCACACGTCCTCGGGAACGGCGGTGCGCAGCATCGGGGCCAGCACCAGGTCGGGGTCGTGCTCGCGGATCGCGTCACGCACGCTCGCGTCCCGCGCCGCCCGGTCGCCGACGGCCAGCGCCACCTCGACGGTGTGGCCGCGGTCGCCCAGTTCGGCGAGGACGCGCTGCGTAAGGCTGTTGAAGGCGCTGGCGAGCAGCAGGACGCGCACGGGACCTCCCTGGGCGGGCTGAGCGGGCCGCGACCCGGGCAGGCAGGCGGCGTCAGCGAGCGTAGGGAGAGCCGGGCCCGCCGCCCGGCAGACCGGGCGGCGGGATCACACGAAAGCGGACGTGCCGAATCGACCACTTGGCGGTGGCGGCGGCAGGCCGCGCCCGGTGCGGACCGGGGAGGGGGGAGGGGCGCTCAGATGTCCCGGAAGATCTCGATCTGCGCCCCGATGGTGTTGAGCCGCTCCGCCAGGTCCTCGTAACCGCGGTTGATCACATAGACGTTGCGCAGCACGGAGGTGCCCTCGGCGGCCATCATCGCCAGCAGCACCACGACGCCGGGGCGCAGCGCGGGCGGGCACATCATCTCGGCGGCGCGCCAGCGGGTGGGGCCCTCGACCAGGACGCGGTGCGGGTCGAGCAGCTTGACGGCGGCGCCCAGCCGGGTCAGCTCGGTGAGGTAGATGGCGCGGTTGTCGTAGACCCAGTCGTGGATGAGCGTGGAGCCCTGGGCGGTGGCCGCGATGGCCGCGAAGAACGGCACGTTGTCGATGTTGAGGCCGGGGAACGGCATCGGGTGGATCTTGTCGATGGGGGAGCGCAGCTTGGAGGGGCGGACGGTGAGGTCGACCAGCCGGGTGCGGCCGTTGTCCGCCCGGTACTCGGGGGTGAGCTCGTGGTCGAGCCCCATCTCCTCCAGCACCGCCAGCTCGATCTCCATGAACTCGATCGGCACCCGGCGGATGGTCAGCTCCGACTCGGTGACCACGGCGGCGGCCAGCAGGCTCATCGCCTCCACCGGGTCCTCGGACGGGGCGTAGTCCACGTCGCGGTCGATGGCGGCCACGCCGTGCACGGTCAGCGTGGTGGTGCCGATGCCCTCCACCCGCACGCCCAGCTCCTCCAGGAAGAAGCAGAGGTCCTGGACCATGTAGTTGGAGCTGGCGTTGCGGATGACGGAGACGCCGTCGTGGCGGGCGGCGGCCAGCAGCGCGTTCTCGGTCACGGTGTCGCCGCGCTCGGTCAGCACGATCGGCCGGGTCGGCGCCACGCCGCGGTCCACCACGGCGTGGTAGGTGCCGTCGGTCGCCGTCACGTCGAGGCCGAAGTGGCGCAGCGCGTTCATGTGCGGCTGGACCGTACGGGTGCCCAGGTCGCAGCCGCCCGCGTACGGGATGCGGAAGCGGTCGGTACGGTGCAGCAGCGGCCCGAGGAACATGATCACACTGCGGGTGCGGCGGGCCGCCTCCATGTCCATCGCGTCGAGTTCGAGGGCGGCGGGCGGGATGATCTCCAGGTCGTTGCCGTCGTTGATCCACCGGGTGCGCACGCCGATGCTGGCGAGCACCTCCAGGATCCGGTAGACCTCCTCGATCCTGGCCACCCGGCGCAGTGTGGTGCGGCCCGCGTTGAGCAGCGACGCGCACAGCAGCGCCACGCACGCGTTCTTGCTCGTCTTGACGTCTATGGCGCCGGAGAGCCGGCGGCCGCCGACGACCCGCAGATGCATGGGACCGGCGTAACCGAGGGACACGATCTCGCTGTCGAGCGCCTCACCGATGCGGGCGATCATCTCAAGGCTGATATTTTGGTTGCCGCGTTCGATCCGATTGACCGCACTCTGGCTGGTGCCGAGAGCCTCCGCGAGCTGCGCCTGTGTCCAGCCTCGATGCTGTCGGGCGTCGCGGATGAGCTTGCCGATACGTGCGAGGTAGTCGTCGGTCATATGCCCGAGGCTATCTCATATATGAGATCGGGCAAGTTGGGCGCGAGTGTCCATGCGGGTGCCTGGCCGGACGCCTGACGAGGCGTCGGCTCTGCGCGACCGCCAACACCGTACCCGCGGTGCCGGGCTCCGCAACCCCTGGGTCGCCAGGCGTCCCGCGTGTCCCACTGCTCCCATGGATCCCATCGGGCGGCCCACCCGAACGCGCGTACGGCGGCGTGGTGGATGATGCCGATCATGCACACGCCCCTACGTGCGGCGGCGGGCACCGCCCTCGCCGTCCTCGCGCTCGCGGCCGCCGCCGGATGCGGGGCCGCCGGTGGCGGCGGGAAGCCGCCACCGCCGATGCCGTTCGGCCGGCCGGCCTCCGGCGGCCGCACCTCGCCGCCGCCCACCGTGACCTCCGCGGCCACCGGCGCGCGCCCGACGGCGACCACCGTCTCGCCGAGCTTCAGCAGCGAGGTCCACACCTGCGCCACCCCCAGGGCCAAGGCGGCCAATCTGTGCCTCACGGGCAGGGTCGTCTATCCGACGATCAACCCCGCCAAGCCCTGCGTCGACGAGGACATCGGCGTCCGCGGCGGCCGGACCTACGCCTGTGTCATGGGCGAATGGGTGGAACTGCCCGCGAGCGTGACCACCAAGCCGTAGCCGCGGCCGAACAGCTCACCCGTAAACCCCCGGAAGGTCGCCGGAGGGCTCCGGTAGCATGTTCGACTCACGGCGATCACCCCATTGTCGCCCGGCCTTCACCAGGAACCCGTGCTATCCGGCACAAGAAGTGACCTATGTAGCTAACATCTAACAAATCGACCTAAATTGATATCTATAGCATCACAGGTAATTTCGCGAATAAACCGGAATATTACGTTCAGTGCGTGGCGCCGGCCGCGGGCGCTGCTGTGGACCGCGGTGGGTGTGACGACCGTCGGGTTCCTCGTGACGCTGGAGATCGCGGCGCGTCACTACGGCCTGCCGGGGCCGGTGACCAACCAGGCGCGAGAGGTGGTGTTCACTCCCAACTCCGGGCCGCTGCTGTACGCGGGCCTGGCGCTGATGATGGTGGTGCTCACCTGGCGGCAGCGTTTCATCGCCGCCGCGATCGCGGTCGGTATCGACACCGTCTTCCTGTTGGGCAGATGGGCGGCCGGCACCAGACTGAGCTTCGGCAACGGCGCGATGTGGGTGATCCTGGGCGTCGCGGTCATCGCGCTCACCCGCCGCACCGGCCGGGAGCGCGTCCTGCTGCTCAAGGGCGTCGGGCTGGGACTGCTGCTCGTCGCGGGCCACAAGGTCGGTGACACCTGGCTGCTCATCACCTCCAAGACCCGCCCCAACGTGCTCGACGAGTACGTGGCGACCGCCGACCACGCGCTGGGCAACCCGTCCTGGCTGGTCGGCAGGTTCGTCGACGCCACAGGACCGGTCGGCAGCCACATCCTCAGCCTTGTCTACGGCCAGCTCCCGCTGGCGGCGGCCCTCGTGGCGCTCTACCAACTGCGCAACGTGGCGGTCGAGCGCCGCTTCCCGAGCCATCACCTGGTGCGCACCTTCCTGGTGATAGGTCTGCTCGGGCCCGGCATCTACATGCTCTTCCCCACGGTCGGACCGGTCTTCGCCTACGGCGCCGACGGCGGGCACTGGGCGGTGGCCAACCTGTGGCCCGACACCGCGCCGGCCATCGGCTCCCCGCACCCGATCGCCTTCGACCAGGTCACCCCGCGCAACTGCATGCCCAGCCTGCACACCGCCTGGGCCACCACGATCTTCATCCACTCCCGCAAGGGCCCGCGGTTCGTACGGGCCGCGGGTGCGTTCTGGCTGGTCGCCACGCTCACCGCCACGCTGGGATTCGGCTACCACTACGGCGTGGACCTCGTCGCCGGCGTGGTGTTCGCACTCACCATCGAGACGGGGATGCGCGCCCTCGACCGCGGCTGGGACCGGGCCGGGATCACGCTGGTCTGCTACGGCTCGGTGGTGTTCGCCGCGCTCCTGGTGTCGTACCGCTATCTGCCGACGCGGATGGCCGCGCACCCGGTGGTGTTCGGACCGCTGCTCCTGCTGGCGATGGGCTCGGTGATCTACGGCTATCTGCGGACCACCAGGCTCTGGGAACCGCAGCCCGCCGGGGTCGGTGTGCCGCACCCGCGCCAGGCGGAACCGCAGCCCGAGCTGGTGTGACCCGTCTTGCGTCGGCCGGTACATGACCGGGCAGCGGTCATGTACTAGAGTTATCTCGACATCGAGATATCTGCCGAGGCGTACCGCGCACCGCGCCACACCCGGTGATCGCGGTGGTACGCGCGAAACAACGCAAGACGACGCATGAAGGAGACTGTCGTGTCGGCGAACAGCTTCGACGCCCGCAGCACGCTGCAGGTGGGCGACGAGTCGTACGAGATCTTCCGGCTGGACAAGG
Organism: Streptomyces sp. NPDC051976; assembly: GCF_040680795.1. NCBI lineage: Bacteria > Bacillati > Actinomycetota > Actinomycetes > Kitasatosporales > Streptomycetaceae > Streptomyces > Streptomyces sp. NPDC051976. The sequence continues at coordinate 85,321 of NZ_JBFAXL010000007.1, read as the reverse complement.
TGGAAGGCGCTGCCCGCCTCCCCTACAGCCTGAAGGTGCTGCTGGAGAACCTGCTCCGCACCGAGGACGGCGCGAACATCACCGCCGACCACATCCGCGCGCTCGGCGGCTGGGACTCCCAGGCCCAGCCGAGCCAGGAGATCCAGTTCACGCCGGCCCGTGTGATCATGCAGGACTTCACCGGCGTGCCGTGCGTGGTGGACCTCGCCACCATGCGTGAGGCCGTGAAGGAGCTCGGCGGCGACCCGGCGAAGATCAACCCGCTGGCCCCCGCCGAGCTGGTCATCGACCACTCCGTGATCGCCGACCGCTTCGGCACCGCCGACTCCTTCGCGCAGAACGTGGAGCTGGAGTACGGCCGCAACAAGGAGCGCTACCAGTTCCTGCGCTGGGGCCAGACCGCCTTCGACGAGTTCAAGGTCGTCCCGCCCGGCACCGGCATCGTGCACCAGGTCAACATCGAGCACCTGGCCCGTACCGTCATGGTCAGGAACGGCCAGGCGTACCCCGACACCCTCGTCGGCACCGACTCGCACACCACCATGGTCAACGGCCTGGGCGTGCTGGGCTGGGGCGTCGGCGGCATCGAGGCCGAGGCCGCGATGCTCGGCCAGCCGGTGTCGATGCTCATCCCGCGCGTCGTCGGCTTCAAGCTGACCGGTGAGCTGCCCACCGGCACCACCGCCACCGACCTGGTGCTGACCATCACCGAGATGCTGCGGGGGCACGGTGTCGTCGGCAAGTTCGTGGAGTTCTACGGCGAGGGCGTCGGCGCCACGTCGCTGGCCAACCGCGCCACCATCGGCAACATGTCGCCGGAGTTCGGCTCCACCGCCGCGATCTTCCCGATCGACGACGAGACGCTGAAGTACCTGCGGCTGACCGGCCGCGACGAGCAGCAGGTCGCGCTGGTCGAGGCGTACGCCAAGGAGCAGGGCCTGTGGCTGGACCCGGCCGCGGAGCCCGACTTCTCCGAGAAGCTGGAGCTCGACCTCTCCACCGTCGTGCCGTCCATCGCCGGGCCGAAGCGCCCGCAGGACCGCATCGTGCTGGCGGGCGCCCACGAGCAGTTCGCCCGCGACGTGCGCAACTACGTCAGCGACGACGAGGAGGCGGGCAAGGAGTCCTTCCCGGCCTCCGACTCACCGGCCGCGGCCAACGGCGTGCCCAGCAAGCCGACGGTCGTCACCGCGCCCGACGGGTCGACGTACGAGATCGACCACGGCGCTGTCACCGTCGCCGCGATCACCTCCTGCACCAACACCTCGAACCCGTACGTCATGGTGGCCGCCGCGCTGGTGGCCAAGAAGGCGGTCGAGCGCGGCCTGACCCGCAAGCCGTGGGTGAAGACCACCCTCGCCCCGGGCTCGAAGGTCGTCACCGACTACTTCGACAAGGCCGGCCTGACGCCGTACCTGGACAAGCTCGGCTTCAACCTGGTCGGCTACGGCTGCACCACCTGCATCGGCAACTCCGGGCCGCTGCCCGAGGAGGTCTCGCAGGCGGTCAACGACGCCGACCTCGCCGTCACCTCGGTGCTCTCCGGCAACCGCAACTTCGAGGGGCGGATCAACCCGGACGTCAAGATGAACTACCTGGCGTCCCCGCCGCTGGTCGTGGCCTACGCGATCGCCGGCTCGATGAAGGTGAACATCACCGAGGACGCCCTGGGCACCGACGCCGACGGCAAGCCGGTGTACCTCCAGGACATCTGGCCGACCGAGGCCGAGGTCAACGACGTGGTCGCGTCCGCGATCGGCCAGGACATGTTCAGCGAGTCCTACAAGGACGTCTTCGCGGGCGACGCCCAGTGGCAGGCGCTGCCGATCCCGACCGGCAACACCTTCGAGTGGGACCCGCAGTCCACCTACGTGCGCAAGCCCCCGTACTTCGAGGGCATGACGATGGAGACCACCCCGGTCTCCGACATCACCGGCGCCCGGGTGCTGGCCAAGCTGGGCGACTCGGTCACCACCGACCACATCTCCCCGGCCGGAGCCATCAAGGCCGACACGCCCGCGGGCACGTACCTCACCGAGCACGGCGTCGAGCGCCGTGACTTCAACAGCTACGGCTCGCGCCGCGGCAACCACGAGGTCATGATCCGCGGCACCTTCGCCAACATCCGGCTGCGCAACCAGATCGCGCCGGGCACCGAGGGCGGCTTCACCCGCGACTTCACCCAGGACGGCGGGCCGGTCGCGTTCATCTACGACGCGTCGCGCAACTACATCGAGCAGGGCACCCCGCTGGTCGTCCTGGCGGGCAAGGAGTACGGCTCCGGCTCGTCCCGCGACTGGGCCGCCAAGGGCACCGCGCTGCTCGGCGTGAAGGCGGTCATCGCGGAGTCCTACGAGCGCATCCACCGCTCGAACCTGATCGGCATGGGCGTACTGCCGCTGCAGTTCCCCGAGGGCGCCACCGCGGCCTCCCTGGGCCTCACCGGCGAGGAGACCTTCTCCTTCACCGGTGTGACCGCCCTGAACGACGGCACGACGCCGCGCACCGTGAAGGTCGCCACGGACACCGGGGTCGAGTTCGACGCCGTCGTCCGTATCGACACCCCCGGTGAGGCGGACTACTACCGGAACGGCGGCATCATGCAGTACGTGTTGCGGTCGTTGATCCGCAAGTAACGACGCCGTAGCATCCGGTCCTGTCGACGGGCCGCACCTTCTGTCACGTGGGAGGTGCGGCCCTTCATTTTTTGCATACGAGGACCGGCGGCTCCCGCGATGACAAGGCATCCGACGTTTCGGCGAGGTCTCAACTCGGGAAAGCTTGCCGCCCGAACCGGCGATGGATCTTGCCCTGCCCGACGCAAGTGGACTATACCTGTCGCGTCCAAGGAACCCGCGTCGCAGCGGGGCGGGGCGGGGGGAAACGACGGGTGGACCACCCGGCGATCACGGTGACGTACCTCTCCTCGATGGATGCACGGCAACTCAAGCTTCAACTGTTCGCGGTCGTCGGCGGATTTCGCTGCACCGCATGAGTCCTGGAGAAGGCGAGGACTTGAGCATGGGATCCGAAATGAACCGCCGGGATCTGGTCAAGCGCTCCGCGGTACTTGGCCTGGTGGCCATTCCGTCGGCCGGTCTGCTGAGCGCGTGTGCGTCCAGCGGGGGCGACAACAACTCCACCAAGCCGACCAAGCAGGCCGGGAGCAAGAACAACCCGTTCGGGGTGAACGACTCCGCCGCCCTCGACATCGTCATCTTCGACGGTGGCTACGGCCACGACTACGCCACCGCGCTGGGCAAGCTCTACGAGTCGAAGCACTCCGGCGCGAAGTCGAGTGTCCTGCCCACCCAGGACATCACCGGCAAGCTGCAGCCCCGCTTCAACGGCGGCACCCCGCCGGACGTCATCGACGACTCGGGCGCCAAGCAGATCAAGCTCGACGTCCTGGAGAAGAGCGGTCAGCTGACCGACCTCACCCAGCTGCTGGACGCCCCGTACATCGACGACCCGACCAAGAAGATCCGCGACGTGCTGCAGCCCGGCACCATCGAGACCGGCATGCTCGACGGCAAGATGTACTCGCTGAGCTACGTCTACACCATGTGGGGTCTGTGGTACTCCGGCAAGCTCTTCAAGGAGAAGGGCTGGACCGCGCCGAAGACGTGGAAGGACTTCATGTCCCTCTCCGCGGAGATCAAGAAGGCCGGTATCGCGCCCTTCGCCCACCAGGGCAAGTTCCCGTACTACATCAACGTCGTGATCATGGACCTCATCGCCAAGAACGGCGGTCTGGACCTCCAGAAGCGCATCGACGCCTTCGACCCCACCGCGTGGGACGACCCGGCCGTCAAGGCGGGCATTGAGGCCGTCTACGAGATCGTCAGCAACGACTACCTCCTGCCGGGCACCAACGGTCTGACCCACATCGAGTCGCAGACCAAGTGGAACCAGTACAAGGCCGCCTTCATCCCCTGCGGTTCCTGGCTGGAGAACGAGCAGCTCAAGGCCACCCCGAGCGACTTCGAGATGACCTTCCTGCCGATGCCCTCGCTGGACGGCGACAAGCTGCCCTTCGAGGCCATGAGGGCGGGCGCGGGCGAGCCGTTCATCGTCCCCGCCAAGGCCAAGAACCAGGCCGGCGGCCTGGAGTTCCTGCGCATGATGCTGACGAAGGAGGGCTCCGGCAAGTTCGCCGCGGCCGCCAACTCGCTCACCGTGCTGAAGGACGGCGTCGGTTCGGACGTGCAGCTGCGTCCCGGCACCAAGTCCACCGTGGCCGCGCTGACCGCGGCGGGCGCCAACACCTTCAACTACAACTACCCCAACACGAACAGCCAGTTCGACATCGACCTGCAGAACCTCAGCTCCGAGCTGATGGCCAAGCGACTCACCCCTGCCCAGTGGATCGCCAAGGCCAAGCAGCTCGCGCAGAAGGCCAAGAAGGGCTGAACCGCCGATACCGTGCGTGATGCGGGGGCCGGACGCGTGCCGGCCCCCGCATCGGCACAGCCCCTCGACCAGGAGCAGCAGCCATGCAGCATCGTAAATACCCCTTCATCGTGGGCTTTCTCATCGTTCCGCTCGTCCTGTACATCACCTTCGTCATCTGGCCGTATCTGCAGACCTTCGGCTATTCGCTGACGAACTGGTCGGGCGAGTCGCAGACGTTCAAGTTCGTGGGACTGGACAACTACACGACCCTCTTCCACGACAGCGTGTTCAGGACGGCGCTGTGGCACAACATCCTGCTCCTGATCTTCCTGCCGATAATCACCATCCTGCTGGCGTTGTTCTTCGCCTTCATGGTGAACGTCGGCGGCCGTGAGCGCGCCGGCGGCGTGCAGGGCGTCCGCGGGGCGGGTTTCTACAAGATCGTCTACTTCTTCCCGCAGGTGCTGTCGGTCGCGATCCTCATCGTGCTGTTCGGCGCGGTGTACCGCAGTGACGGTGCCGGTCTGCTCAACGGCATCCTGATAAAGCTGCACCTGGAAGACGCGAACAACCCCATCGAGTGGCTGAACGACCCCAACCTGGTGCTGTGGTGCCTGCTGCTGATCCAGGTGTGGGCCGGCGTCGGTTTCTACCTGGTGCTGTTCTCCGCCGCGATGCAGTCCATCCCGAAGGACATCTACGAGGCCGCGCTGCTCGACGGCGCCGGCCGGTCGCAGACGTTCTTCAAGGTGACCCTCCCGCTGCTGTGGGACAGCGTGCAGACCTCGTGGGTCTACATCTCGATCTTCGCCATGGACTTCTTCGCCCTCGTGTCCGGCCTGACCCCCGGCACCGCGTACGGCGGCGGTCCCGACCACCACAGTGAGGTCATGGCGACCTACCTGATGCGCAACTTCCTTGCCTTCGGCAAGAGCGGCTACGCCTGCGCCCAGGGTGTGATCATCATGCTGGTCACGCTGATCGTTTCCGCCGTCACGCTCCGGGTCTCCCGCCGTGACCGTATCGAGTTCTGAGCGGGGATAGCACCATGACCTCACCCATCACCGAATCGCAGTCCGGCCTGGTGGACCAGGTGCCCGTCACGGTCGCCCCCCGCAAGGGCCGGACGGACGACAAGAGCTACAACGGCGACGGCGGCCGCGTCCTCAACGTGTTCTCCCACGGATTCCTCATCGTGTGGGCCATCATGATCATCTTCCCGCTCGCCTGGATCATCCTCAGCGCGTTCAAGAACAACAGCGAGATCGGCGCGAGCGCCTGGTCCTGGCCCTCGCACTGGAGCTTCGGCGCGTTCGGGCGGGCCTGGGACAAGGGCATCGGCGACTTCTTCCTGAACACCGTGATCGTGATGATCTTCTCGGTGCCGCTGACGATGCTCCTCGGCTCGATGGTCGCCTATGTGCTGGCCCGCTACGACTTCCCCGGCAACAGGTTCATCTACTTCCTGTTCGTCGGCGGCGCGATGTTCCCGTACTTCCTGGCCCTGGTCCCGCTGTTCTTCATGGTCAAGAACCTCGGCATGCTCAACACCTACCAGGGACTGATCCTGGTGTACGTGGCGTACTCGCTGCCCTTCACCACGTTCTTCATGCACTCCTTCTTCAAGACCCTGCCGACCGCGGTGCACGAGGCGGCGGTGCTGGACGGCGCGTCGCACAGCAGGACCTTCTTCCAGATCATGGTCCCGATGGCCAAACCCGGTCTGCTGAGCGTCGGCATCTTCAACGTGCTCGGCCAGTGGAACCAGTACATCCTGCCGGTCACGCTCATGCAGCAGCAGAGCAGCACCGACAAGGACCGCTCCATGCTCGCCCAGGGCCTGGTCAACCTGGCACTCCAGCAGGGCTACTCGGGCGACTACCCGGCGCTCTTCGCCGGTATGGTCGTCGCGATGCTGCCGGTGCTGGTGGTGTATCTCTCCTTCCAGCGCCAGGTGCAGGCCGGCCTGACCGCGGGCACCCTGAAGTAGCCCCACGGGCCGGGTGCCGAATGCCCCGAGCGGCTCCGCGCAGGTGCGGAGCCGCTTCCCGGCGTTCCCGGGTGAATCCCATAACGGTGTGGCTCTCCCCCTTGACGGGACATCACCCCAAACACTCAACTTAGAGTTCACATGTTGTAGACGACGGGGTCTCGCTGGTGTGGACAAGCTCTGAAAGCTGCCTCCACCGGTGTCAGGTCCCGTCCGTGCGGGCCGCCGGAGTCGTTCCGGCTGCCGGGCAGGAGTGGATGTCGTGGAGACTCCGGGATCGCAGTCGTCGCTGCACCGGGCCAACCTGGAGCGCGTCGTTCGCGCCGTGCGGCTGGCCGGGTCGCTCACCCAGGCCGAGATCGCGCGCAGTACAGGACTGTCGGCCGCGACCGTCTCCAATATCGTGCGCGAGCTGCGGGACAACGGGACGGTGCAGGTCACGCCGACCTCCTCGGGGGGTCGGCGGGCCCGCAGCGTGGCGCTGTCCGGTGACGCGGGCATCGTGGTCGGCGTCGACTTCGGTCACTCCCATCTGCGGGTCGCGGTGGGCAATCTGGCCCACCAGGTGCTGGCCGAGCAGTCCGAGCCGATCGACGTGGACGCCTCCGCCTCGCAGGGCTTCGACCGGGCCGAGCAGCTGGTCGCCCGGCTGGTGGAATCCACCGGGATCAGCCCCGACAAGGTGCTCGGCGTCGGCCTCGGCGTGCCCGGCCCGATCGACGTGGAGACCGGGGCGCTGGGCTCGACCGCGATCCTGCCCGGCTGGAGCGGTATCAACCCCCGCCAGGAGCTGTCCGACCGGCTCGGCGTGCCCGTCCAGGTCGACAACGACGCCAACCTCGGCGCCCTGGGCGAGCTGGTCTGGGGCGGCGGCCGCGGGGTCAAGGACCTGGCGTACATCAAGGTCGCCAGCGGTGTCGGCGCCGGCCTGGTGATAGACGGCCGGATCTACCGCGGACCGGGCGGCACCGCGGGCGAGATCGGCCACATCACGCTGGACGAGTCGGGCCCGGTCTGCCGCTGCGGCAACCGCGGCTGCCTGGAGACCTTCACCGCCGCCCGCTATGTGCTCGAGCTGCTGCGCGGCAGCCACGGGGACGGCCTGACGGTGCCGAAGATGGTCCAGCTCGCCCGGGAGGGCGACCCTGGCTGCCGCCGTGTCATCGGCGACGTCGGCCGCCACATAGGGATGGGCGTGGCCAGCCTCTGCAACCTCCTGAACCCCAGCAGGGTCGTGCTGGGCGGGGACCTGGCGGAGGCGGGCGAGTTGGTGCTCGGGCCGATACGGGAGTCGGTGTCCCGCTACGCCATCCCCAGCGCCGCCCAGCGGCTCTCCGTCGTCCCCGGAGCGCTGGGTGCGCGAGCGGAAGTTTTGGGTGCGCTTGCCCTGGTGTTGAGTGAGATGGGCGATTCTACACTGTTGGACGGCAATACTCCGGTTGATACACCCGCCTTCTCCGCATAACTGAGTGTTCACACAGCTAACGAAACGCGCCGTTGCCATCTCGTTAAGTGTTTACTTCTTGACGACACGGCGTCAGCCGGAGTTGACTCACGACCACCTCGGCCGCGGTGTTGCGGCCCTGTCAGGGAGGCAACCTCATGAACGCAATGACGCGTCGCATCGTCGTCGGGACGGCGGCGGTTTCGATCGCGCTGACGATGGCCGCTTGCGGCAAGTCGGGCGGCGGCGACAGCGGGTCGTCCAGCAAGGACAAGACCATCGGTCTGCTCCTGCCGGAGAACGCGACGACGCGGTACGAGAAGTTCGACAAGCCGCTGATCGAGGCGAAGATCAAGGAGCTGTGCTCCGACTGCTCCGTCGACTACGCCAACGCCGCCGGTGACCCCGCGAAGCAGGCGCAGCAGGTCAGCAGCATGATCGCCAAGGGCGTCAAGGTTCTCATCCTCGACGCGCAGGACTCGGTCGGCATCAAGACCTCGGTCCAGGCGGCTGTCGACAAGGGCATCAAGGTCGTCGCGTACGACCGCCTCGCGCAGGGCCCCGTCTCCGCGTACGTCTCCTACGACAACGAGAAGGTCGGCGAGCTGCAGGGCCAGGCCCTCCTCGACGCGCTGGGCTCCAAGGCCACCCCGTCCTCCAAGATCGTGATGATCAACGGTGACGACGCCGACCCGAACGCCGCCCAGTTCAAGGCCGGCGCGCACAAGATCCTCGACGGCAAGGTGAACATCGCCTACGAGCAGAGCGGTCTGTGGAAGGACACCGTCGCCAACCAGAAGGTGACCGCGGCGATCACCCAGCTCGGCGCGAAGAACATCGCCGGTGTCTACTCGGCCAACGACGGCATGGCCGGCGGTATCGCCACCGCGCTCAAGGGCGCCAACATCAACGTCCCGCTGACCGGTCAGGACGCGGAGCTCGCGGGCCTGCAGCGCATCCTCACGGGCGCGCAGACCAGCACGGTCTACAAGGCCTACAAGCCTGAGGCCGACGCCACCGCCGAGATCGCGGTGGACCTGCTCAACGGCAAGGACTTCAAGTCGGTCACCGAGACCACCGCCAAGAGCGGCTCGGGCCAGGACGTCCCCGCCCACCTGATCGGCGCCGTCTCCGTGACCAAGGCCAACATCAAGGACACGGTCATCAAGGACGGTCTCTACACCACCGCCCAGCTCTGCACCGCCGAGTTCGCGTCGGCGTGCAAGGCAGCGGGCATCCAGTAGGTAACGCAGTAACAGGGCGATGAGCCCGAGCCCGTAGAAGCCTGTCCGGCGCTCCACTCCACTTTCCACCCCGCTGCCGGGGTGGGGCGCCGGGCGGAATCGTTTACGGGTCAGCAGCATGTGGGGAAGGGGTTCGTCCCGTTCCCCGTTCACCTTGTAATCCTGTGCTTTGTTGCACGTCCTTCCGCGGCTGCCCAGCCAGTACGCGGCATCCCCGCCGGTCAGGCGGCGAAGGAGATGGTTCACGTGTCCGCTACGCCCGTGCTGGCGTTGCGCGGGGTCTCCAAGCGATTCGGTGCGGTCCAGGCCCTCACCGATGTCGAGCTGGAGGTCCACGCCGGAGAAGTGGTCGCCCTTGTCGGCGACAACGGTGCCGGTAAGTCCACACTGGTCAAGACGATCGCCGGTGTGCACCCGATCGATGAAGGCGTCATCGAGTGGGAGGGCAAGGCGGTCAGCATCAACCGGCCGCAGGACGCCCAGGGCCTCGGTATCGCCACGACCTACCAGGACCTCGCCCTGTGCGACAACCTCGACGTGGTCGGCAACCTCTACCTCGGCCGCGAGCTGCTCCGCGCGGGAGCGCTCGACGAGGTCACGATGGAAAAGCGCGCGCGCGAACTCCTCAACACCCTCTCGATCCGGATCCCCAGCGTGCGGATCCCGATCGCGAGCCTCTCCGGTGGCCAGCGTCAGGTCGTGGCCATCGCCCGTGCCCTGATCGGCGAGCCGAAGATCGTCATCCTCGACGAGCCCACCGCCGCCCTGGGCGTCGAGCAGACCGCCCAGGTCCTCGACCTGGTCGAGCGGCTGCGTGAGCGCGGCCTCGGCGTGATCCTGATCAGCCACAACATGGCGGACGTGACCGCGGTCGCGGACACCGTCCACGTGCTGCGGCTCGGCAGGAACAACGGTGCCTTCCCGGTGAAGGGCACCACGAACGAGCAGATCATCGCCGCCATCACCGGTGCCACGGACAACGCCGTGACCCGTCGGCAGGCGCGCAACGTGGAGGCGGCGAAGTGAGCGACAAGGACACCATGCCCAAGTCGGGCAGGCACGCACAGGCTCCGGCCGACGAGGTGCTGCCGCCGGCGGTGGCCCCGCTCGACCCGCGGCTCCTGGTCCGTGAAGAGGGCCTCAAGGGCTACTGGACCGAGTTCAAGCGCAAGATGCGCGGTGGTGAGCTGGGCTCCATCCCGGTCATCGTCGGTCTGATCATCATCTGGACCGTGTTCCAGACCAGGGACAGCCTGTTCCTGAGCTCGGCCAACATGGTCAACATCTGCTACTTCCTGTCCGCGACCGGCATGATCGCCACCGGACTGGTCTTCGTCCTGCTGCTCGGTGAGATCGACCTGTCGGTCGCCTCGGTCAGTGGTCTGTCCGCGGCGATCTTCGCGATCTTCTCCACCACGCACGGCATGAACGAGTGGCTGGCGCTGGTCCTCACGATCCTCACCGGCATCGGCATCGGCGCGATCCACGGCTTCTTCTTCGCCAAGATCGGCGTCCCGGCGTTCGTCGTCACCCTGGCCGGCAACCTGGGCTGGAACGGCCTGATGCTGTGGCTGCTGGGCTCCACCGGCAGCCTCTCGATCCAGGACACCGGCCCGATGCACATCCTCGGGCAGCGCTCCTTCTTCATGGACCAGGACATCGCCGGCGGCTACATCCTGGCGACGGTCGGCGTCGTGGCGCTGCTGGCGGGCTCGTTCATCGAGCAGACCCGCCGCCGCAAGGCCGGTGTGCCCTTCCGCCCCACCAGCGAGATCATCCTGCGCGCCGCGGTGCTGGCGATCGTCGGCTACGTGGCCGCGTACGTGCTGAACAAGACCTCCGGTGTGCCGAACGCCTTGGTGATCTTCCTCGTCACCCTGGTGATCTGCGACTTCGTGCTGCGCCGCACCACCTTCGGCCGCAAGGTCTTCGCGGTCGGCGGCAGCATCGAGGCCGCCCGCCGCGCCGGTATCAACGTGGCGCTGGTCCGCATCGCGGTCTTCGCCATCTCCGGTGGTTTCGCGGCCGCCGGCGGTCTGTTCCTGGCCGCCCAGACCTACACCGCCACGCTCGCCGCGGGCAGCGGCAACCTGCTGATGCTGGCCATCGCGGCCGCCGTCATCGGTGGCACCAGCCTCTTCGGCGGACGCGGCAACGTCTGGTCGGCGCTGCTCGGCATGCTCGTCATCCAGTCCATCCAGACCGGCCTGGACCTGCTCAACATGAACACCTCGATCCAGTACATGATCACCGGCGCGGTGCTGCTCGCCGCGGTGGTCATCGACTCGGTCTCGCGCCGGACCCAGAAGTCCTCCGGCCGCGCGTAGTCGCACACCCGTACCAGCCGCGCCACCGCGCGGACCCGGTGTCACCCGACCGCCGGGCCGTTCCTGGAACTCCAGGCACGGCCCGGCGGTTTCGCGCGCTCCAGCCGTGACATACATCGCACGGGGCGGCCATCGCCGCCCCAACCGGAACATTAGACTCGTCGGATCGGCCTGATCGGCCGGACCGGCGCACTCGACAGGCAGCAGAGGGAGGAACGGGTGGCAGTGCTGACCCGTATCAACGGACCGCGCGACCTCGACCGGCTCAGCCCGCAGCAGCTCGTGGAGCTGGCGGCCGAGATCCGCACCTTCCTTGTCGACGCGGTGTCGAAGACCGGCGGGCACCTCGGCCCCAACCTCGGCGTGGTCGAGCTGACCATCGCCCTGCACCGGGTCTTCCACTCCCCGCAGGACCGCATCCTGTTCGACACCGGGCACCAGAGTTACGTGCACAAGCTGCTCACCGGCCGCCAGGACTTCGCGAAGCTCAAGAGCAAGGGCGGGCTGTCCGGCTACCCCTCGCGGGCCGAGTCCGAGCACGACGTGATCGAGAACAGCCACGCCTCGACAGTGCTGGGCTGGGCCGACGGCCTGGCCAAGGCCAACGAGGTGCTGGGCCGCAACGACCACGTGGTCGCGGTCATCGGCGACGGCGCGCTGACCGGCGGCATGGCCTGGGAGGCGCTGAACAACATCGCCGCCGCCCAGGACCGCCCCCTGATCATCGTGGTCAACGACAACGAGCGCTCGTACGCCCCCACCATCGGCGGTCTCGCGGACCATCTGGCGACCCTGCGCACCACCGACGGCTACGAGCGTTTCCTGTCCCGCACCAAGGAGCTGCTGGAGCGCACCCCGCTGATCGGGCAGCCGCTCTACGAGACGCTGCACGGCGCGAAGAAGGGCCTGAAGGACTTCATCGCCCCGCAGGGCATGTTCGAGGACCTCGGCCTGAAGTACGTCGGCCCGATCGACGGCCACGACGTGGAGGCCCTGGAGTCCGCTCTGCAGCGCGCCAAGCGCTTCGGCGGCCCCGTCATCGTGCACTGCATCACCGAGAAGGGCCGCGGCTACAAGCCCGCCGAGCAGGACGAGGCCGACCGCTTCCACGGCATCGGCCCGATCCACCCCGACACCGGCCTGCCGGTGGCCGCCGCGGGCGCCGACTGGACCTCCGTCTTCGGCGACGAGATGGTCGAGCTCGGCAAGGAGCGGCCCGACATCGTGGCCATCACCGCCGCGATGCTCCAGCCGGTCGGGCTCGACAAGTTCGCCAAGGCGTTCCCCGACCGGGTCTACGACGTCGGCATCGCCGAGCAGCACGCCGCGGTCTCGGCCGCGGGGCTGGCCACCGGCGGCCTGCACCCCGTCTTCGCGGTCTACGCCACCTTCCTCAACCGCGCCTTCGACCAGGTGCTGATGGACGTCGCCCTGCACAAGTGCGGTGTCACCTTCGTCCTGGACCGGGCGGGTGTCACCGGCAGCGACGGCGCCTCGCACAACGGCATGTGGGACATGTCGATCCTCCAGGTCGTCCCGGACCTGCGGATCGCCGCGCCGCGCGACGCCGACCAGGTGCGCGCCCAGCTGCGCGAGGCCGTCGAGGTCGAGGACGCCCCCACGGTGGTCCGCTACTCCAAGGGCGCGGTCGGCCCGGCCGTGGCCGCCGTCGGCCGGATCGGCGGTATGGACGTGCTGCGCGAGCCGTCCGAGGGCGAGCGGCCCGATGTGCTGCTGGTGTCCGTGGGCGCGCTGGCCCCGATGTGCCTGGAGATCGCCACGCTGCTCGACGCGCAGGGCATCACCACCACCGTCGTCGACCCGCGCTGGGTCAAGCCCGTCGACGAGGCGCTGCCCGGCCTCGCGGCCCGGCACCGGCTGGTCGTCACCGTCGAGGACAACGGCAGGGTCGGCGGCGTCGGCTCGTCGGTCGCGCAGGCCCTGCGCGACGCCGAGGTGGACGTGCCGCTGCGCGACTTCGGCATCCCGCAGCGCTTCCTCGACCACGGCTCCCGCAAGGACGTCATGGCCGAGATCGGGCTCACCGCGCCGGACATCGCACGCCAGGTGACCGGTCTGGTCGCGACCATCGACGGCCGGTTCGCCGACGAGGCGGACCGTTCGCCCGAGATCGCCCGCGACTGAGGCGTGGCGGAGGACCGGGTCCGCCCCGCGTGGGCGGCCCCGGTGGGGGACCGGCGTGCGGCGGCCCCCGCGCGCGATGGTAAAAAGGCGCGAGAGCAGTGCGGAATTATCGAGGTGGCGTTGACATGACGGAGTCCAAGGGACCCGAGCAGGACCGTACGGCGGGTCCGGGCGGCAAGAAGCGCAAGACCCCGCTGGACCGGATCCGGCCCTACGCGATGGGGCTCGTCGCGATGGCCGTGGTGTTCGGCGGCTCGGCGCTGATCGGCCAGCATGTCCGCAGCGGCAAGGAGGACAAGGTGAAGGCGCCCTCCGGCGTCGTCGGCGCCCCCGTGGTGCCCACCGGCCCGGTGGTCACGGACACGCCCACCACCGGCCCCACCCCGACCCCCAGCCCCACGGGCCCCACGCTCGGCTTCCCGGTGCGCCCGTCGATCCCGGTCTCCGTCACGATCTACGAGGACCTGCGCAGCCCCGACTCGAAGGCGTTCGCCGACGAGTACGACCCCACGCTGACCCAGCTGCTGACCACCGGTCAGGTCCAGCTGCAGTACCGCCTGGTGACCGCCTCCGACAAGCAGTACGGCGGCAGTGGCGCGAAGGTGGCGGCGAACGCGGCGGCGTGCGCGCAGGACCAGGCCCGCTTCCCGCAGTTCGTCTACCAGCTCTGGAAGATGCAGCCGGACCCGCAGAAGGACAGCCTCAACAGCGTGGCCCTGATGAAGGAGCTGGCCAAGAAGGCCGGCAAGATCAAGATGGGCACCTTCGAGCCGTGCGTGAAGCTCGGTGACCACGACGGCTGGGTCAACCAGGGCCAGCAGGTCTACGAGAAGTCCGGTCTCGGCGGCGTCCCCGTGGTCGAGATCAACGGCGTCCAGGTCAAGGACGTGCACTCCACGCTGACGCCGCAGAAGCTGCGCGCGATGGTGCTCAAGGAAGCCAAGCGGGTCATCGCGGTGCAGGCGACGCCGTCCAGCACTCCGGCGCTGGCGGGCTGAGACCGGCTCTTCCGCCGGGCTCCGGCCCGGCGCCCGTCCGGCGGCGCCCGTCCGGCGGTGCCCGTCCGGCGGTGTCCGGACCTCCCGCTCCTCCGGGATCGGTCGCGTCACACGTTCGTCCTATCGGTATGTCTTATTTCGTCAACAATCAGGCGAAATCGGGTACTGAGGGTGTGTGGCATCCGATCACGGAGGAGTGATGGCCATGTCCACACCGGTGTTCGAGGACGTCGAGCCGCTGCCCGCCTGCGGGTGCGAGGAGTGTGCCCGGCGCCGCCTGGCCGACTCCGTGGCGCGTGACGGCGGGGGTCCCGCCACCGGGGCGACGGCGCGCGCGATGCTGGTCGTCGCGGCCGCGGGCACCGCGCTGGGCGGCGCCGCCACCGCGGCCGTCGCCGCGCCGGTGCCCGGCGCTGTGACGGGACCGGCCGCCGGGCGCGACGCGCTGAGCGCGCCGTCCGCCGTGGCGCGCGCCGCGGCCGCCCCGCTGCGGCTGACGCGCGCGCAGATCCTGGACCGGGCCGAGAGCTGGATGTCGGCCCGGGTGCCCTACAGCATGACCGCGTACTGGAAGGACGGGTACCGGCAGGACTGCTCCGGCTTCGTCTCCATGGCCTGGGGCCTCGGCAGCAGCGCCTGGACCGGTGATCTGGCCGCCTACGGGGTACGGATCACCCGGGACGCGCTGCAGCCCGGTGACATCCTGCTGTACCACAACACCGCCGACCCGCGGCACGGTTCGCACACCGTCGTCTTCGGCGGCTGGGTGGACGACGACCACACCGTCTACACCGGCTACGAGCAGACGCCGCCCGGTGCCCGCGTGCGGACCACGCCGTACCCGTACTGGACGCACTCCGCGAAGTACGTCCCGTACCGGTACAAGTACCTGGTGACCGGCGGTGGTTCGGCCTCGGGCGCCCCGGTCGCGGCCGGGCTCGCCTACCCCGGCCGCGGGGCCTTCGGGCCGGGACACAGCAACTCCCACGTCACCCGGCTCGGCGCCATGCTCATCGGCCGCGGGGGCGGCGGCTACTACGAGGTCGGCCCCGGCCCCCGCTGGGGCACCGCCGACCGCGACGCGACCCGCGCCTTCCAGCGCGCCCAAGGCTGGACCGGCCCCGACGCCGACGGCATCCCGGGCCCCACCACCTGGTCCTACCTGATCCACCATCACGGCCACGACATCCCCCCACCCCACGCCTCCGCGGTCACCGCGGCGAAGGTCCCTGCGGGCGCGGGAGGGACGACAGCGGTGCCGTCGGCCAAGCCGCCCGCGAAGCCTCCGGCCAACGCGCCTGCGGGCGGGACCGGGATGGCCTCCAAGCCGCCTGCCAAGGCGCCCGCGGCCGAGACGGCTGCCCCGCCGCCTGCCAAGGCGCCCGCGGCGCCCCTCGACGCGCATCCTCCGGTGGTCGACCGGGTCCTCGGTGGTGGGGTGCCGCCGTATCCCGGGGGCGGGGTGTTTCGGCCGGGGCGGGGTGGGGACGCGGTGCTGGCGTTGGGACGGCGGCTGGTGGTGAAGGGGTTCGGGAAGCACTACCGGACGGGGCCCAGCGGGGTCTGGGGTGAGGCCGACCGGCGCAATGTGGAGGCATTCCAGCGTGCCCAGGGGTGGTCAGGCCGCCAGGCGGACGGCTACCCGGGCCCCGAGACCTGGAGACGACTGTTCACGTGACGAGACCTCTGAGCGCATCCCCGGCCACCGACGCGGGCCTGCCCGAGCAGGCCGGGCCCGCCGGGCCCGGCCCGGCGGAACACGGCGCCGTCGAGGCGTCCCTCGCCGGGGCCCCCGCCGAACGCCCCGGGCCGTGCCTGCCCGGCTGGACGGCCGTGCTCACCGCGCTCGTCGCGGGCGCCGCCATGGGCTGGCTGCTGTGGCGCGCCGGCGCGCTGCCCACGCGGGTGGCGGGCCATGGACTGCTGCCGCTGCCCCGGGCCCGTGCCGACCGGCGGGCCCTGTGGAGCGGGGCCCTGGTGGCCGCCTCGGTGGCCGCCTTCGCCGTCGGCGGGATCACCCGGGGCCGCCCCGGCAGCGTCTGGCTGCTGACCCGGCACGGCGCCTACCGCGGCACCGTCCGCACCACCGGGCTGCTGTGGATCAGCCCGCTGCTGACCCGGCGCCGTATCGACGTGTCGCTGCGGCACTGGCGCAGCCGCCCGATCGACGCCGTCGACGCCCACGGCACCCCGCTCCAGGTCAGCGTGTTCCTGGTGTGGCGGGTCCGGGACACCGCCAAGGCGTCCTTCGGCGTCGACGACCACCACCTCTTCCTGCGCGAGGAGGTCGAGGCCGCGGTGGCCCGCACGGTCTCCCGGCACCCGGCCGACGACTTCCGCGGCGCCGCGCCCACCCTGCGCGACAACGAACGCCTCGCCGAGTACCTCACCCGGCTCGTCGCGAACGACCTGCGCGCCATCGGCGTCGAGGTCTTCTCCGTCAGCCCGGTGCGGATCGACTACGCGCCCGAGGTCGCCGCCGCCATGAGCAGGACCCGGATCGCCGCGCTGGAGGCAAGGCACCGCAGAGCCGTGCTCGACGACGTGCTCGCCACTGTCGCCGAGACCGTACGGGGACTGAGCGAGCGCGGCCTCGCCCAGCTCGACGACTACGAACGCACCTCGCTGGTACGGGACCTGACGGTCGCGCTGTGCACGGCGGCGCCCAGCAAGCCCTGACGGGCCGGACACGTACAGCCGGGCACGCACAAGGGCGCCGACCGGGCTCCTCACGAGCCGGTCGGCGCCCTCAAGCGCTGCCTACGTACGCACGTATGTGCGCGGACGCGTTACGCGGGGACGCTCGCCACGCCCGGGGCGAGGAACGCCTTGCCGTTCACCCGCTGGGAGACGCCCTCACGGTCCAGGTACGGCGTGATGCCGCCCAGGTGGAAGGGCCAGCCCGCACCGGTGATCAGGCACAGGTCGATGTCCTGGGCCTCGGCGACGACGCCCTCGTCCAGCATCAGGCCGATCTCCTGCGCCACCGCGTCCAGCACGCGGTCGCGCACCTGGCCCTCGGTGAGCACCGAGTCACCCTGCTTGAGCAGCGCGGCGACCTCCGGGTCCAGCTCCGGCTTGCCGGAGTCGTACACGTAGAAGCCGCGCTTGCCCGCCTTGACGACGGCGGCCAGATTCTCCGAGACCGTGAAGCGGTCGGGGAAGGCGCGGTGCAGCGTCTCGGAGACGTGCAGACCGATGGCCGGGCCGACCAGTTCCAGCAGCACCAGCGGGGACATCGGCAGGCCGAGCGGCTCGATGGCCTTCTCGGCGGTCTCCACCGGGGTGCCCTCGTCGATGACGTTCTGGATCTCGCCCATGAAGCGGGTCAGGATGCGGTTGACGACGAACGCCGGGGCGTCCTTCACCAGCACCGCGGTCTTCTTCAGCTTCTTGGCCACACCGAACGCGGTGGCCAGCGACGCGTCGTCGGTGCCCTCGCCGCGGACGATCTCCAGCAGCGGCAGCACCGCGACCGGGTTGAAGAAGTGGAAGCCGACGACCCGCTCGGGGTGCTCCAGCTTCGAGGCCATCTCGCTGACCGACAGCGAGGAGGTGTTGGTGGCCAGGATCGCGTCCGGGCGTACCACCGCCTCCAGCTCGGCGAAGACCTGCTGCTTGACGCCCATCTCCTCGAAGACGGCCTCGATGACGAAGTCCGCGTCGCCGAAGGCGGTGGCCTTGTCGAGGTGTCCGGAGACCAGCGCCTTGAGACGGTTGGCCTTGTCCTGGCCGACCCGGCCCTTGGCGAGCAGCTTGTCGATCTCGCCGTGGACGTAGCCCACGCCCTTGTCGATGCGCTCCTGGTCGATGTCGGTCAGCACGACCGGCACCTCCAGGCGGCGGGCGAAGAGCAGCGCGAGCTGCGAGGCCATCAGGCCCGCGCCGACCACGCCGACTTTGCTGACCGGGCGGGCCAGCGCCTTGTCCGGCGCGCCCGCCGGGCGCTTGCCGCGCTTCTGCACCAGGTTGAAGGCGTAGATGCCGCTGCGCACCTCGCCGCCCATGATCAGGTCGGCGAGCGCGGTGTCCTCGGCGTCGAAGCCCTGTCGCAGGTCGCCGTTCCTGGCGGCCGCGATGATGTCCAGCGCGCGGTAGGCGGCCGGGGCCGCGCCGTGCACCTTGCTGTCGGCGATGAAGCGGCCGCGGGCGACCGCCTGGTCCCACGCCTCGCCGCGGTCGATCTCCGGGCGGACGACCTCCAGCTCGCCCTTGAGGACGGCCGCGGTCCAGGCCAGCGACTGCTCCAGGAAGTCGGCGGCCTCGAACAGCGCGTCGGCGATGCCCAGTTCGTAGACCTGGCCGCCCTTGAGCTGGCGGTTCTGGTTGAGCGAGTTCTCGATGATCACGGTGACCGCGCGGTCCGCGCCGATCAGGTTCGGCAGCAGGGTGCAGCCGCCCCAGCCCGGGATCAGGCCGAGGAAGACCTCGGGCAGCGAGAACGCGGGCAGCGACGCCGACACCGTGCGGTAGGTGCAGTGCAGGCCGATCTCGACACCGCCGCCCATGGCCGCGCCGTTGTAGTACGCGAAGGTCGGCACCGCCAGGGTGGACAGCCGCTTGAAGACGTCGTGGCCGCCCTTGCCGATGGCCAGCGCGTCGGAGTGCTGGGTCAGCAGCTCCACGCCCTTGAGGTCGGCGCCGACCGCGAAGATGAACGGCTTGCCGGTGACGCCGACGCCGCTGATCTCACCCGCGGAGGCTTCCTTCTCGACCTGGTCGATCGCCGCGTTGACGTTGGCGAGGGACTGCGGGCCGAAGGTGGTCGGCTTGGTGTGGTCCAGGCCGTTGTCCAGGGTGATGAGCGCGAAGCGCCCGGCCCCCGGCAGCTCCAGGTGGCGCACCTGGGCCTGGGTGACGACCTCGCCGGGGAACAGCTCGGCCGCACCCTTCAGCAGCTCGGTGGTGCTGGTCACTTGGTGCCTCCATCGAAGTGCGGGTTCTCCCAGATGACCGTGCCGCCCATGCCGAAGCCGACGCACATGCTGGTGATGCCGTAGCGGACGTGCGGCTGCTCCTCGAACTGCCGCGCCAGCTGCGTCATCAGCCGCACACCGGAGGAGGCCAGCGGGTGGCCGAAGGCGATGGCGCCGCCGTACTGGTTGACCCGCGGGTCGTCGTCGGCGATGCCGTAGTGGTCGAGCAGCGAGAGCACCTGGACGGCGAACGCCTCGTTGATCTCGAACAGGCCGATGTCACTGATCGTCAGGCCCGCCTTGGCGAGGGCCTTCTCGGTGGCCGGGATCGGGCCGATGCCCATCACCTCGGGCTCGACACCGGCGAAGGCGTACGACACCAGGCGCATCTTGACCGGCAGTTCCAGGTCGCGGGCGACGTCCTCGGCGGCGAGCAGCGAGGCGGTGGCGCCGTCGTTGAGCCCGGCCGCGTTGCCCGCGGTGACCCGGCCGTGCGGCCGGAACGGGGTCTTGAGGCCCGCGAGCTGCTCCAGCGTGGTGCCGGGGCGCATCGGCTCGTCGGTGGTGGCCAGGCCCCAGCCGGTCTCCCCGGCGTCCGGGCTGGTGCAGCGCACCGCGATCGGCACCAGGTCCTGCTGGATACGGCCGTTGGCGTACGCCTTGGCGGCCTTCTCCTGGCTGCGGACCGCGAACTCGTCGGCGCGCTGCTTGGTGAGGTTCGGGAACCGGTCGTGCAGGTTCTCCGCCGTCATGCCCATGAACATCGCGGACTCGTCGACCAGCTTCTCGGAGACGAACCGCGGGTTGGGGTCGACGCCCTCGCCCATCGGGTGGCGGCCCATGTGCTCGACGCCGCCCGCGACCACCACGTCGTACGCGCCGAACGCGATGCCGCCGGCCGTGGTCGTCACGGCGGTCATGGCGCCCGCGCACATGCGGTCGATGGAGAAGCCGGGCACGGTGGTGGGCAGTCCGGCGAGGATGCCCGCCGTGCGGCCCAGGGTCAGGCCCTGGTCACCGATCTGCGTCGTCGCGGCGACCGCGACCTCGTCGATCCGCGCCGGGTCGAGGTCGGGGTTGCGGCGCAGCAGCTCCCGGATGCACTTGATGACCAGATCGTCGGCCCGGGTCTCGTGGTAGATGCCCTTCGGGCCCGCTTTGCCGAACGGGGTGCGGACGCCGTCGACAAAGACGACGTCCCTCGCGGTACGAGGCACGATGCTCCCTTTTTTCTGCGTTCACTCGCGACCCGGGGGGATGGTGAACGTGCGGGTGGACGACCTGCGAAGGGTCGAGGCTTTCGCGTACATGCTACTCGCCGGTAACTGGTGTGCACAGCTTCTCCCCGCGAAGCGGCACACGTCACATCCTGCCCGGGTTACCCGCGGTTACTCAGTGGGGCCGGTCTCGGCGGGGCGGGCCCTCAGGGCGACCGTCAGCAGCGGGGTGGTCAGCCCGATCTGCCAGGGCCTGGCACCCATCGCGGCCAGGGCGGCGGCCACCGATTCGGGGGAGCCGTCGGCCGGCGGGGACCAGCACAGCCGCCGGACGGTGTCCGGGGTGATCAGGTTCTCCTGGGGGAGGTTCAGCTCCTCGGCCAGCGCCGTGACCGAGGCGCGCGCCGCGGACAGCCGGGCGTGCGCGGCCGGGTCCTTGTCCGCCCAGGCGCGCGGCGGCGGGGGGCCGGTGTACGCCGCGGCGGGCTGCGGCAGCTCCCGCTCGGGCAGCGCGCGGGCCCGGTCGATGGCGGCCTGCCACTGGTCGAGCTGGCGGCGGCCCATCCGGTGCCCGAAGCCGGGCAGCGCGGCGAGCGCGTGCACATTGGGCGGGCCCTCCAGCGCCGCGTTCACGATCGCGGCGTCACTGAGCACCCGGCCCGGCGAGACGTCCCGCTCCCGGGCGGTGCGGTCGCGGGTCAGCCACAGCTCGCGCACCACGCCGATCTGCCGCCGCCGCCGTACCTTGTGCATCCCTGAGGTGCGGCGCCACGGGTCGACCCGGGGCGCGGGCGGCGGGGCCGCGGCGATCGCGGCGAACTCCTGCAGCGCCCACTCCAGCTTGCCCTGGGTGCGCAGCTCCTCCTCCAGCGCGTCGCGCAGGTCGACCAGCAGTTCCACGTCGAGCGCGGCGTACCGCAGCCAGGGGTCGGGCAGCGGGCGGGTGGACCAGTCGACCGCGGAGTGGCCCTTCTCCAGCGCGTAGCCGAGGACGTGCTCCACCATGGCGCCGAGGCCGACCCGGGCGAACCCGGCCAGCCGCCCGGCGAGTTCGGTGTCGAACAGCGAGGTGGGCCGCATCCCCAGCTCGTCCAGGCACGGCAGGTCCTGGGTGGCGGCGTGCAGCACCCACTCCGTGTCCGACAGCGCCTCGCCCAGCGCGGACAGGTCAGGACATCCGGTGGGGTCGATCAGCGCGGTCCCTGCTCCGGCGCGGCGCAGCTGGACCAGATAGGCCCGCTGCCCGTAGCGGTAGCCGGAGGCCCGCTCGGCGTCGACGGCGACCGGACCCGAACCCGCGGCGAAGGCCGCGACGACTTCAGCGAGAGCCTCCGGGCTGGCGGTCACCGGCGGGATGCCCTCGCGCGGTTCCAGCAGCGGGACCGGCGCCGGGGCAGTTTGGGTTGCGGTCTCTCTGGCGTCGGTCACCTGTCAAGGGTAGCCGGGCGGCGGCGCTCCCGCGGAGATCCACGGGGACAGCCGGTGACGCGGACGCCCGTCGGCGGAACGTTCCGCCGACGGGCGCCGATGTTCGGTGTGGATCAGTGGATGATGCCGGTGCGCAGCGCCACGGCGACCATCCCGGCCCGGTCGCCGGTGCCGAGCTTGCGCGCGATCCGCGCGAGGTGGCTCTTCACGGTCAGCGCCGACAGCCCCATCGAGACGCCGATCGCCTTGTTCGACTGGCCCTCCGCGACCAGCCGCAGCACCTCCACCTCGCGGCCGGACAGCTCCCGGTAACCGCTCGGGTGGCCCGGGGCGCCCGGCGGACGGCGCTGCATACGGGCCGCGGTGGCGCCCAGCGGCGCCAGGCCCGGACGGGCGGCCAGGCCGCCGGGGCTGTTGCGGGTGCCGGTGACGACATAGCCCTTCACCCCGCCGGCCAGGGCGTTGCGCACCGCGCCGATGTCGTCGGCGGCGGAGAGCGCCAGGCCGTTGGGCCAGCCCGCCGCGCGGGTCTCGGCGAGCAGGGTGAGGCCGGAGCCGTCGGGCAGGTGGACGTCGGCGACGCAGATGTCGCGGGGATTACCGACCCGGGGACGGGCCTCGGCGATCGACGAGGCCTCGATCACATCGCGAACCCCGAGAGCCCACAGGTGTCGGGTGACAGTGGAGCGGACGCGGGGGTCGGCTACGACAACCATGGCCGTCGGCTTGCTGGGACGGTAGGCGACCAGGCTCGTGGGCTGCTCGAGAAGAACGGACACCGGGCCTCCTGTGGCAAAGGGGACTGAAACGGTCACAGTCTCCTTCGGCAGCAATTGCTCCGGCCTTTAGGGAAAGATCACGATTTATTGAGCACCATTTCCGGCAAATCGGACGGCCGCTCGAACGCGGGTCAGAACGGGGCACTGATGTACGCGGCCGCGCCGGGGGAGTGGCGGCGGCACGGTACGGCCCGGTGCCCGCGGAAGGCGGTTCCCGGGCGTCCGGAGGGTGGTTGACGACAGGTCAGGTGCGGCGCTTGGGCATCGGCACCACGCCGCTGGCACCCCGTACCAGCGGCTCGGGACCGTCCAGCGTCGGATCGACCGGGGGCAGCCCCGCGCACGCGCACAACAGGTCGCACCAGGCCGCCAGATGCGCCGACGCGTCCGGCACGCCGCCGGTCCGCTCCTGCGGCGTCCACGAGGCGCGCACCTCGATCTGCGTGTCGTCCACCCGCTCCGCCAGGCCGCCGAAGTAGTGCGACGAGGCGCGCGAGACCGTACCGCTGGGCTCGGTGTACCCGGCGCCGCGGGCCGCCAGCGCGCCGGTCAGCCACGACCAGCTCACCTCGGGCAGCAGCGGGTCCGCCGCGATCTCCTGCTCCAGCTCCGCGCGCACCAGTGTGACCAGCCGGAAAGTGCCGTGCCACGCGTCGTGGCCGTCCGGTTCGTGCAGCAGCACCAGCCGCCCGTCGGCCAGCTCCTCGCCGTCCGAGACCACCGTGGCCTCCAGCGCGTACGCGTAACTCGCGAGCCTCTTGGGCGCGGCCGTCTCGTCGATCCGGACCTCGGGCCGTACCCGGGCGGCCCGTAGGCCTTCCACCGCGTGCCGGAAAGGGAGTGGACTTGCGCTGTCGAAGGAACCGCTGTCCTCGCCGAGCTGTCCGTGAGCCGCTGCCATGCCCGGAAGACTATGGCGCCGGGGCGCCCAGGACCCGGAACAACACCCTATTGCCGCCTCCGGGTGCCCCTTCCCCCGGGGCTGCCGCCCCCGGTCCTCTCCGGGACCACCCGCCGGTGGACGGCTGGTCGCGCAGTTCCCCGCGCCCCTTCGGGGCACGTGATGGCGGCGTGCGAAGATTTGGGGCGTGAGTGCGCACCAGCAGACCGCTGCTTCCCCGTTCATCCGCGCCTGCAGGCGTGAGTCCGTGCCGCACACCCCGGTGTGGTTCATGCGGCAGGCCGGGCGTTCGCTGCCCGAGTATCTGAAGGTGCGCGAGGGCATCGCGATGCTCGACTCCTGCACGCGGCCCGATCTGGTCACCGAGATCACGCTGCAGCCGGTGCGCCGCCACCGGGTGGACGCGGCCATCTACTACAGCGACATCGTGGTGCCGCTCAAGGCGATCGGCCTCGACCTCGACATCAAGCCGGGCGTCGGCCCGGTCGTCGCCGACCCGATCCGCAGCCGCGCCGACCTGGCCCGGCTGCGCGACCTGGAGCCGGACGACGTCCACTACGTCACCGAGGCCATCGGCATGCTCACCGCCGAGCTCGGCGAGACCCCGCTGATCGGCTTCGCCGGGGCGCCCTTCACCCTGGCCAGCTACCTCATCGAGGGCGGGCCCTCGCGGACGTACGAGCGCACCAAGGCGATGATGTACGGCGAGCCCGAGTTGTGGGCCGACCTCGTCGACCGCCTCGCCGCCATCACCGGCGCCTTCCTGAAGGTGCAGATCGAGGCGGGCGCCAGCGCCGTCCAGCTCTTCGACTCCTGGGCCGGCGCGCTCGCGCCCGCCGACTACCGGCGCTACGTGATGCCCGCCTCGGCCAAGGTGTTCGACGCCGTCGCCGGTTACGGCGTGCCGCGGATCCACTTTGGCGTGGGCACCGGCGAACTCCTCGGCCTGATGGGCGAGGCGGGCGCGGACGTCGTCGGCGTGGACTGGCGGGTGCCGCTCGACGAGGCCGCCCGCCGGGTCGGCCCCGGCAAGGCGCTGCAGGGCAATCTCGACCCGACGGTGCTCTTCGCCCCGACGTCGGCCGTCGAGGCGAAGACCCGCGAGGTGCTCAGCGCGGCCAAGGCCGCGGACACCGGCCACATCTTCAACCTCGGCCACGGCGTGATGCCCAGCACCGACCCGGACACCCTGACCCGCCTCGTCGACTTCGTCCACCGGGAGACGGCGGTCTGAGCGCCGCCTGACCCGCGCTAGCCGCGCGGCTCACCTTCCGATACGGGCTGTGGCCCGTCCTCGTCGGCCGGGCCGTCCCCGGCGCGCTGTTCCGGCGCTCCCGGGAACGCCGGGACGCGGGGCGGGGTGCGGGGGGCCGGGGGACGGATGGACGGGGGCGGGGTGCGGCGGCGGTGGTAGGGGGTCAGGCGGTAGCCGACGACCAGGGCCGCGGCCGCGACCAGGAACGGCAGGGTCGCCGAGACCGCCACCAGTACCGCCCGCACCGTCAGGGTGAAGGCGTGCCAGCCGTCGCGCAGGGCGTGGCCGACGACCGTCCAGAAGCCGTCGTGCTTCGGCTTCGGCTTCGGTTTCGGGGGCGCGGCCTTCACCGGCGGCTCGATGAGCTGCAGCGTCACCGTGGCGAGGCCCGACTGCTCCTTGAGCGACGCCTGCTGCGCCTCCAGTGCTTCCAGCGCCGACTCGCGGGTGGTCAGCTCGCTCTCCAGCGACGCCACGTCGCTGAGCGACCCCGCCCGGTCCATCAGCGCCCGCACCCGCGCCACGCTCGCCTGCTGCGACTTGATACGGCTCTGGACGTCGACCACCTGGCTGGTGACGTCCTCCACGGTGACCTTGCGGTCCAGCAGCGTGCCCAGCGCCGCCAGATCATTGAGCAGCTTGTCGTACGACGCGGGCGGCACACGGAGCTGGATCGTGGACCGCTCGTGGCCGCCGGAGTCGACCGAGGTGGACTCGTCGCCCGCGTAGCCGCCCAGGCCGGTGGCCAGATCGCGGGCGCTGGTGAGGGCCGCGGCGACATGCGGGGTGCGCACCGTCAGGGTCGCGGTACGGACCAGATACGTGGGCGCGAGGGACGGGGTCTTCGCGGCCGCCGCCTTGTCGCCGGGTGAGGCCGGGCCGCCGGAGCCTCCCGCCACCTGGTTCCTGGCGGCGCCGTCGCCCTGCCCGCTGCCCTGGGCGCGCGCCTGCGGGGCGGACGCCTTGTCGGCGGACGAGTCGCCGGACCCGCCGCACCCGGCCAGGGCGACGAGGGCCGCGAGGAGCAGCGCGCCCGCGGCGGCGGCCGGACGCCGCCGTACCCGGGTGCGGCGCCCGGGTCTCGCGTGCGGGGACGGGTCGGGCCGCGCGGCGCGCGGCGTCGGCTGTGTGAGGTGGGTCATGAAATCCCCCCGGGATCAAGGCCGTTGGGCGGCCTGTCGAATGACCTTCGGTACGACTTTGACGTGCCCGGAGGGGGGAGGGTTTCGCTCCGGTGGTCGCGGTGGGATCACGTTCAGGGCTCGTTCCGGAGTCTGAGACAGTGGAGGCATGAGCCAGACGCACAGCGGCACGCACACCCCGGCGCACGTGGTCGTCATCGGCGGCGGGATCTCCGGACTCGCCGCCGCCCACAAACTGGCCGGTGCGGGCGTACGCGTCACGCTCCTGGAAGCGTCCGAGCGCCTCGGCGGCAAGCTGTACGCGGACGAGATCGCCGGAGTGCCGGTCGACCTCGGCGCCGAGTCGATCCTCGCCCGCCGCCCCGAGGCGGTCGCCCTGGCCCGCGAGGTCGGCCTCGGCGACGCCCTGGAGCCGCCCGCCGTGCTCGGCGCCACCCTGTGGACCCGCG
This sequence comes from Streptomyces sp. NPDC051976, assembly GCF_040680795.1. Taxonomy (NCBI): domain Bacteria; kingdom Bacillati; phylum Actinomycetota; class Actinomycetes; order Kitasatosporales; family Streptomycetaceae; genus Streptomyces; species Streptomyces sp. NPDC051976. The sequence continues at coordinate 58,691 of NZ_JBFAXL010000007.1, read as the reverse complement.
GCAGGCTGCGGCCGATGCCCAAGGGCCATGTGATGGGCGTACCCGGCGACCTCGGGCCGCTCGCTGCCTCCGGAGTGCTGTCCGCCGCCGGGCTCGCCCGGCTGCCGCTCGACCATGTGCTGCCCCGCACCGAGGTCGGCGACGACGTGGCGGTCGGCGCCTTCGTCGCCGCCCGGCTCGGCCACGAGGTGGTCGACCGGCTCGTCGAACCGCTGCTCGGCGGCGTCTACGCGGGCAACGCCTACGAGATCTCGCTGCGCGCCGCCGTCCCCCAGCTCTTCGCCGCCGTCCGCGAGGGCCGCTCCCTCATCGAGGCCGCCCGCGCCGTCCAGCAGCGCGCCGCCACCGCCGCGCGGGACGGCGGCCCCGGCGCCGGACCGGTCTTCAACGGCATCCGCGGCGGCGTCGGACAGCTGCCGCTCGCCGTCGCCGCCGCCTGCGAGGCCGCGGGCGTCACCCTGGAGACCGGCGCCGCCGTCCGCGAACTGCGCCGCACCCCGGGCGGCTGGCAGATCGGCCTCGCCGACCGGGCACTGGACGCCGACGCGGTGGTGCTCGCCGCCCCCGCGCCCGCCGCCGCCCGGCTGCTGGCCGCCGAGTCGCCCGCCGCCGCGGCCGAGCTCGGCACGGTCGAGTACGCGAGCATGGCCCTGGTCACCATGGCCTTCCGCCGCCGCGACCTGCTGCAACTCCCGCACAGCAGCGGCTTCCTGGTCCCCCCGGTCGACGGCAGGACCATCAAGGCGTCCACCTTCTCCAGCCGCAAGTGGGGCTGGCTGGACGAGGCGGGCGGCGACACCTTCGTACTGCGCACCTCGGTCGGCCGCTACGGCGACGAAGCGGACCTGGCCTGGGACGACACCGATCTCGTACGGCTGTCCCGGGAGGACCTCGGCGAGGCCGTCGGCCTGCGGGCGGCACCGGTCGCGGCCCGGGTCACCCGCTGGGACGCCGGACTGCCGCAGTACCCGGTGGGACACCTGGGGCGGGTCGCCCGGATCCGCGAGCAGGTCGGCAAGCTGCCGGGACTGGCGGTGTGCGGCGCCGTCTACGACGGGGTGGGCATCCCGGCCTGCGTCGGCAGCGGCCACCGCGCGGCGCGCGAGGTGCTGGCCCCCCTGGTGCCGGGCACGGCGGACGGCGCGGGAGAATAGCCGCATGACCGACTCGACTGCCGCCCACGACGCCACCGCCGAAGCCGCCTCCGCCCTCGCCGCCCGAGCCGCGAACGCGGGCAAGAAGGCCAAGGACCTCAACGAGGTCATCCGCTACACGCTCTGGTCGGTCTTCCGGCTGCGTGACGTGCTGCCGGACGACCGCACCGGCTACGCGGACGAGGTCGACGAGCTGTTCGCGCAGCTCGCCGCGAAGGACATCACGATCCGCGGCACCTACGACGTCTCCGGGCTGCGCGCCGACGCCGACCTGATGATCTGGTGGCACGCCGAGACCGCCGACGAGCTGCAGGGCGCCTACAACCTCTTCCGCCGCACCCGGCTGGGCCGCGCGCTGGAGCCGGTGTGGTCCAACATGGCGCTGCACCGCCCCGCCGAGTTCAACAAGTCCCACGTCCCGGCCTTCCTCGCCGACGAGAACCCGCGCGACTGGGTGAGCGTCTACCCCTTCGTCCGCTCCTACGACTGGTACCTGCTGCCGGACGAGGACCGCCGCCGGATGCTCGCCGACCACGGCAAGATGGCCCGCGGCTACCCCGATGTCCGCGCCAACACCGTCGCCTCCTTCTCCCTCGGCGACTACGAGTGGATCCTCGCCTTCGAGGCGGACGACCTGCACCGCATCGTGGACCTCATGCGCCACCTGCGCGCCTCCGAGGCCCGCATGCACGTCCGCGAAGAGGTCCCCTTCTACACCGGCCGCCGCCGCACGGTCTCCGAACTGATCGCCGGACTCGCGTAACCCTCAGGCCAGCGCTGCCCGGAGGGCCGGGTCCTTCAGGGCCGCCGGGCCGCGGGCGGCGACGGCCAGGAGCGGGGGCGGGCGGGTGTCGGCGAGGACGGTGCGCAGGGCCTGCTGGCCGCTGGGGGTCGCCCAGCGGGTGTAAGGGCGGACCTCGATCCTGGCGATGAGCCAGCAGCCGCTGGTCAGGATCAGCGGCAGGGCGAACCAGAGCACCAGCGGTGCGCCGGTCGGGGTGCGGGCCGAGGCGCCCAGGCCGAAGCCGGCGGCCGCGGCCAGGACTATCAGCCCGGTCGCGGCGCGCACCTGGCGGATGCCCTCGGCCACCCGGGCGCGGGTGTCCGCCGGGACGGCCAGGCCCGCGTCCGCCAGCCGGTCGCCGAGGGCGTGGACCGGCCCGTCCGCGGCCAGCGCGACCCGCACCGCGGCGACCGGGGCCTGCCCGTCCGGCCCGGTCGCCGCTATCAGCGACCGCTCCAGTTCGTCACGCCCCTGCGGGTCCACCACGGTCACCCAGCCGGTGTGCGCCAGCAGCACCCGCCGCTCACCGGCCAGCGAGACCAGCGCGGTGTCGGTCACCCGGCGCGGCCCGCCCGCCAGGAACGCCGTCTCGTACAGCCCCAGCCCGCCGTCCGGCGCCGCGCCGGAGCCGCCCTCGGGCAGCGCGGCCGCCGCGACCGCGGCCAGGCACAGGCGTGCGCTGGAGACCACGGCCGCCCCGCACGCGACGAGAAGCAGCACGATCCACATACCTGATTTGTACTCTCCCGCACCGACAATGCGCCCTGAGCTGCGGATACTTCCGCGATGCGGACAGGCCCTAGCGGGGTGCGGTGCGGTGGAGGGCGGGGTGGTCGGCGATGACGGTGGGGGAGCCCGGGGCGATCTCGGTGAAGCCCGCGTCGCGGACGACGGGGAGCGGGGTGGCGGTCAGGGCGGACCAGTCGGCCGGGGCGGGAGTGCGGACGGCGAGCGGAAAACCGGCCGCACGCCAGGCGGCCCGTTCGGCGTCGGACAGCTCCCACCAGGCGAGTTGGGCGCCGTGCCCGGCCTGGGCCATGGCCTTGCCCGCGGACATCGTGATGCCGGGGTTCATCCACAGCACCGGGTGCGCGGGGTCGGCGGCGGGCGGCGGCTCGGGGTCGTCGAGTTCGGTGCCGGACACCTGGAGCCGGGCCAGGTCCTTGGGCCAGCCGTCCAGCGGTACGGGCGGAAAGACACGCACCTCGGCGGCGGCGCCGGTGACGGTGATGCCGGGCAGCGCCTCCGCGCGCCGCCACTCGGCGCGGCGGGCCCGCCGTACGACCTTGCGGATCCTGGCGTCCTGCCAGTCCGTCACGGCCCGCGTCCACTCGCCGTCCTCCGCCGTCGCCCGCTCGTCCGACAGCAGCGTCAGCACGGCCCGGGCGGCGGTCTCCAGGGCGTCGGTACGGGCGGGCGGCGCGTCGCGCTCGATACGGACCACGAGCGGCAGGACGTACTGCGGCGCGGCGTCGCGATCGACGGACTCGTGGCGGAAGGGGCTGTCGGCGGGCTGGTCACTCGGGCTGGTCACCGCCCCAGTCTGCCACCGGCTGTTGGCCGCCCGGCGAGCGTGGGCCAGGATGGGCGGGTGCGGGAGATCACGCGGTTGGACGGGGTGGGCCGTCGCTACGGTGTCCGCGGCCCCTGGGTGCTGCGCGACCTCACCCTCGACCTGCCGCCGGGCGCCCTGGTGCGGATCGAGGGCGCGAACGGCACCGGCAAGTCGACGCTGCTGCGGATCGTCGCGGGCGTCGACCCGCCCACCGCCGGCGAGGTCCGCGGGCGCCCCGCGACGGCGACCGCGTACGTCCCCGAGCGGTTCCCGGCCGCGCTGCCGTTCCCGGTGCTGCGCTATCTGACCCACCTCGGGGCCGTCCGCGGACTGCCGGTGCCCCGGGCGCGCGAGCGGGCACGGCACTGGCTGGAGCGCTTCGCGATCTCCGGCTACGCGGACACCCCGCTGGACGAACTCTCCAAGGGCACCTGCCAGAAGGTCGCCGTGGCCCAGGCGCTCCTGGCCGACCCGGAACTCCTCGTCCTCGACGAGGCCTGGACCGGCCTCGACCAGGCCGCCCGCACGACCCTCGACGACGCCGTCCGCACGCGGGTCGCCGCGGGCGGCACGGTCGTCTTCGTCGACCACGACCCCGGCCGCCTGGCGGGCGAGCCGACCGCGATCCACCGCGTCACCGCCTCCGGCGGGACCGAGGCCTTGTCGCCGGGCTCGCCCGTGCCAAGGCCGGCCGTGGCCGGGGCTCCGGCGGTGCTGCCTTCCGTGTCCACGGCCGTCGTGATCGAGGCCGCGCCGCCAGGTCCGGCCGGTCGGCCGCCCGTGCCGCACCCCTTCACCCGGCTCCCCTCGGGCGCGGTCCGCCTCACGGTCCCGGGCCCCGAATCCGACGCGGCCCTGCGGACGCTCCTGGCCGCGGACCCGCCCTGGCACATCACCGCACTCCACCCCGTGCCCGGCTCACCGGCACCGACCCGACCCGTCGGATCGCGGACCGAGACCGCGGCCGACGTGTCCGGTCCGCGCGTGCCGGTCGCGTCCGTCGTGGCGCCCGCCGAGCCGGGCGGCCGTCCTGACCCCCACGGGCTGCCGGAGGCGCCCGCCCGCGGCCCCCGCAACCCCCGCGTGCCCCTGGCGCTGCTGCGCTACGAGGCGGACCTGCTGCTGCGGTCGCACCGCTGGTTGGGGCCGCTGCTGTTCTACGGGGCCGTGATGGCGATCGGGGTGTCCGGTGGGCAGCCGCTGCTGGGGTCGCTGGGGTACGCGTCGGCGCTGTTGGTGCCGGTGGCGGCGTGGATGGTGCGGGTGTGCGTGACGAACGAGCCCCCGGCGGCGCGGGCGTGTGTGGCGTCGGCGGTGGGGGCCCGGCGGGCGCAGCTCGGGGCGCTGGTGACGGCGATGGGGATGTCGGCGGTGGTGGGCGGGGCCGGTACGGCGGTGGTGCTGGCGGTGAGCGGGCCGCACTCGGACGATCTGCGGACCACGGTCCCGGTCGGCGCCGCCGCGCTGGCCGGGCTGCTGGCGGCGGCCGTGTCGGTGCTGGTGGGCACGGCCGTCGGCGCGCTGACCAATCCGCCGCTGATGCGCGGCACCGGCTGGTCGCTGCTCACCACCGCCCTCGCGGCGGGCGCCGTACTCGTGGCCACCGGATCGCCCGCCCACGCCGCCGTGACCGGCCTGGTGACCGGCTCACGGACCGGCACGGTGCACTACCCGCTGCTCTCCCTGGCGGTCGCCGCCCCCGCCGCCGCGCTCGCGGCGTGGATCTCCTGCCGCAGCGTCTCGCGGCTCTAGGGAGCGTCCGCAAGGTCCGCCCCCCGACGACGCGGCGTCGCGGACACGCACCTAGCGGGGCGGCCGCAGGCCGTCGAGGAGGACGGCGGCGATGTGGGCGCTGGCGCCGTCCGCTTCGGGGGCGTGTTCCACCGCGCGGGAGATGCCGATGAGCACCGCCCTGAGGTCGCCGAGCCCGATGTCGTCCCGGACGGCTCCGGCCCGCTGGGCGTGGCGCAGCAGCGTCTCCAGGGCGTCGCTGAGGAAGGGCCGGTCGTTGTCGTCCGTCTCCGGTACGGCGACCCCGGCCTCGGTGAGGGCGTCGGCGAAGGCGTTCTTGGTGGACGAGTGGCCGACGGCGAGGGTGACGAAGTCGTAGAAGGCGGCGCCCGGGTCCGGATGGTCGGCCAGCTCCCGCGCGGTCTCGCCGAGCCGTCCCAGCAGCCGGGCGTAGACGGCGGCGAGCAGCGCCTCCTTGGTGGGGAAGTGGCGGAAGACGGTGCCGATGCCCACCCCGGCCTGCCGGGCGATCTCCTCGGTGGAGGCGCCCGTGCCCTTCTCGGTGAAGACCGCCTCGGCCACCTCCAGCAGCCGCTCGCGGTTGCGCCGCGCGTCGGCCCGCAGCGGCCGCGCTCCCGCCGTCACGGCCGACCACCCCGCCGGGCGGAGCCGTACCCATGGACAAACGGAGTCGCCAGTCCGTATCGTTGAAGTCGTAGCGGAGTCACGACTCCGATTGTACGAGAGGGGAACTCCCATGCCCACACCCGCACCCGTATCCGTCCCCACGCCCCGCGAGGTCTTCACCACGCTCGCCGGACTGCTCTCCGCGGGCAGGTGGGACGAGGTCGCCGCGCTGTACGCCGAGGACGCGGTCGCCGAACTCCCGTTCGCCCTCCCGGTGCCCGACCGGGTGGAGGGCCGGGCCACGCTGCACGAGCGCTTCACCATGCTGGGCGCGGGCAACCTGGAGATGGTCGTGGAGAACATCCGGGTCCACGAGACGGCCGACCCGGAGGTGATCGTCGCCGAGTTCGAGACCCGGGGGAAGGCCCTGACCACGGGCCGGGCCTTCCACCTGGCCAACATCCAGGTGCTCCGCGTCCGGGACGGGCTGATCGAGCACACCCGCGACTTCCACGACCACGCCGCGCTCGCGGTGGCGACCGGCCGTATGCCCGCGCTCGACGCCGCGCTCGGCGACGGCTTCGCGCTGGACCGGGTCCCGGACGCGGCCTGACCGCGCCCGGCCCCCGGCCGAAGGGGCCGCTGCCCCTTCGGCTCTACTCCTTCGGCGTCAGCCGCAGCGAGATCGAGTTGATGCAGTAGCGCTGGTCGGTCGGGGTGCCGTAGCCCTCGCCCTCGAAGACATGGCCCAGGTGGGAGCCGCAGTTGGCGCAGCGGACCTCGACGCGGACCATGCCCATCGTGCGGTCCTCGATCAGTTCCACGGCGTCCGTGTCGGCCGGGTCGTAGAACGACGGCCAGCCGCAGTGCGACTCGAACTTGGTGTCGGAGCGGAACAGCTCGGCGCCGCACGCCCGGCACGCGTACACGCCGGTGGTCTTGGTGTCGGTGTACTCACCGGTGAAGGGGCGCTCGGTGCCGGCCTCCCGCAGGACGGCGTACTCCTGCGGGGTCAGCTCCTCGCGCCACTGCTCCTCGGACTTGTTCACTTGGTACGACATCGCGGTCTCCTCAACTGCCGAGGCGGGCCAGAATCAGCGGACCCAGGTCTGTCACATCACCCGCGCCCATGGTGAGAACGAGATCACCCGGCTTCGCCATTCCTGCCACGACCCCGGGGACGGCCTGCTTGTCGTGTTCCGCGCTGACGTCGGCCCCGGCGGCGCGGGCGGCGTCGATGATGACGTCGCTGGTCACGCCGGGGATCGGGTCCTCACGCGCGGGGTAGATGTCCAGCACCACCGAGGCGTCGGCCGCCGCCAGCGCCTGGCCCATCTCGCGGCCCAGCTCACGGGTCCTGCTGAACAGGTGCGGCTGGAAGACCACCAGCACCCGCGCGTCGCCCGCCGCGCCGCGGATCGCCTCCAGGTCGGCGGCCATCTCGGTCGGGTGGTGCGCGTAGGAGTCGATCACCTGCACCCCGGCGGCCTCGCCCTTGAGCTGCAGGCGGCGCTTGACCCCGGTGTACTTGGCCAGCGCCGACGCCAGATTGCGGGCCGGGGTGCCCAGCGCGATACCCGCGGCCAGGGCGGCGACCGCGTTGTGCGCGTAGTGGCGGCCGGGGACCGAGACGGTGAAGGTGAGCATCCGGCCGTCGAGTACGACCGTCACCTCGCTGGTCAGCCCGCGCGGGTTGATCTTCGCGATACGGATGTCGGCGCCCTCGGACTCACCGACGGTCACCACGCGCAGGTCGCCGATGTCCCGTACCCGCGCGGTCAGCTCGACTGCGCCGGGCTGGTCGGCGGAGACCACCAGGGTGCCGCCGGGGCGCACCTTGCCGACGAAGGTCTCGAAGGACTCGTAGATCTCGTCCATCGAGGCGTAGTTGGCGTGGTGGTCGAGCTCCACGTTGAGCACGATCGCCACCTCGGGCGTGTACGTGTGGAAGCTGCGGTCGCTCTCGTCCGCCTCGGCCACGAAGATGTCGCCGCCGCCGTGGTGGGCGTTGGAGCCGGGGGCGTCGAGGTCGCCGCCGATCGCGTAGGACGGGTCGAGGCCGAGCGAGGTCAGCGCGACCGCCAGCATCGAGGTGGTGGTGGTCTTGCCGTGCGTGCCCGCCACCGCGATCGGGCGGGTGCCCGCCATCAGCGCGGCGAGCGCGTCACTGCGGTGCACCACCGGGACGCCGCGCTCGCGGGCCGCGACCAGCTCCGGGTTCTCCTGCCGGATCGCGCTGGAGACCACCACGCAGCTCGCGTCCGGTGCCAGGTGCGCGGCGTCGTGGCCGATGTGCACGGTCGCGCCCAGCGCCCGCAGCGCGGCCGCCGTCTCCGAGTCCTTCGCGTCGCTGCCCGCCACCCGCGCGCCGCGCTGCGCGAGGATCTTCGCGATCCCCGACATTCCGGCGCCGCCGATGCCGATGAAGTGCGGTCGGTCCATGGCGGGGGGAACGGACGGGCTCATGCGCGGATCTCCCGGGGCTGTCGGCTGTCGTACCTGCGGCTTGGCAGCCCGATTCTCGCACCCCGGGACCGCGGCCGGGGCGCGGCGGCCCGGTGAGGGCCGCCGCGGGGCCGACGGGCCGCTATTCGTGCTGGGCGAAGAGCTTCAGCACCGGGACGCCGACCTTGTGGCGGGCGCGGGAGGTCCAGTCGCGGTGGAAGAACTCCTCGACGAAGTGCGGGGCGGTCAGCACGATCACCTCGTCGGCGTGGGTCTGCTCCACGATGGTCCGCAGCAGGTCGAGGGGGTGGCTCTCGACCACCTGGCCGACCGCCTCGGCGCCGGTGGCGCGCAGCGCCTCCAGCGAGTGGGTCAGGCCCTCCTCGGCGGAGTGGAAGGCGGCCTTGCCCTCCGGTACCTCGTTCTCGCGGGCGGCCTCGTCGAGATAGCCGAGCGCCACGTCGTCGACGGCGCGCAGCAGGACGTCCTGGTCGCCGCGGGGTTGCATGAGGACGACGAAGGAGACGTGCTCCTCGCCGTGCAGGGTGGTGACGAGCTCCACGTCCGCCGGGGCGAGCGGCTTCTCGATCATGAGTACGGTCGTGAACACGGACGCGTCCTTCTTTCTCGGGGCCCACCGGATGCCACTGGATCAATCCTGCCCCGATCTTCCCGGAGCACTCGGTTAAGTGTTCCCGGACGGAGCAAAACGGAACGAGGGCGTCCGCTTTTTTCGGTGCCCGTCAGGCCCGGCCGTAGCGGGTGAAGAGGAAGCCGTCCTCCTCCAGCACCGACAGCGGGGTGAAGCGCGCGGGGCCGGGGACGGTGGGGCCGTTCATGATCCGGGGGGCGCTGCCACCGGTGACGATCGGCGCGACGGTCAGGCACAGCTCGTCCAGCGCGTCCGCCGCGGCGAACTGCGCCAGCACCCGCGGGCCGCCCTCGATCAGCAGCCGCAGGTGGCCGAGCGCGGCCAGCTCGCTCACCGCACGTGCCGGGTCCACCCCGTCGCCCTCGCCCGCGACCACCACCACGGCGCCCGCCGCGCGGGCGGCGTCGAGCCGCTCGGCCGGTGCCGTGGAGCCGGTCAGCACGAGGGTCGGGGTGACCGGCTCGTTGAACAGCGGCAGGCCGAAGTCCAGGTCGAGGCCACGGCTGATGACGGCGATCGCCGGGGCCGGGGTCTGCCCGTCGGCCGCCCGGCGGCCGGCGAAGACCTCCCGGGCGCGGGCGGGCCGGTAGCCCTCCTGGCGAACCGTTTCCGCGCCCACCAGCACCACATCGGCCAGTGCCCGCAGCACACCGAAGATCCGCATGTCCCCCTCGGACGACAGCGGCGCCGACTTCCCCTCGTGCCGCGCCGCGCCGTCCAGCGACCCGACCATGTTCGCGCGCAGGTACGGGCCCGCCGCACGCTCCGGGTACGCGTACGCCTCCGCCAGGCCGAACGGCGTGTCCAGCCCGCCGCCGCCCTCCACGGAGCCGCCGGGAGCGGCCGGGCCGCCAGGACCACCGGAACCGTCCGCGCCCGGGACGGGAAACAGCCTCTGCATGCCCCGAAGTCTTCCACGCCCTGGAGAAGGGGCACGTGGGGTAGGCCACACGAGGGATCCCGCGGCGGGCCCGGGGACTAGGCTGGATGGTTGTGTCGACCTCTGCCGTGTCCTCAGGAACCGATGGCATAGCCGCCTCCGCCGCGACCGACGGCGGGCCGGTGGCGCTGAGCGGGCGTACCCCGCAGGTGCCCGTGGAGCGGCTGGTGGCCGAGATGGTGCCGCCGCCGCGCTTCGACTCCGTGCGCTTCGACAGCTACATACCCGACCCCGGGCAGCCCAGCCAGTCGGCGGCGGTGAAGGCGCTGAGCGCGTTCGCCGGATCGCTCGGGGAGCCGGAGAGCGGCCGCAAGCGGTGGTTCCGTCGCGAGCCCGCCGCTCCCACCGGGCCCGGCGGGGTGTACCTGGACGGCGGATACGGCGTCGGCAAGACCCATCTGCTGGCCTCGCTGTGGCATGCCGCGCCCGCCCCGCGCGAGGCCAAGGCGTTCGGCACCTTCGTGGAGCTGACCAACCTGGTCGGCGCCCTCGGCTTCCAGCGGGCCGTCAGCGCCCTCAGCGGACACCGGCTGGTCTGCATCGACGAGTTCGAACTCGACGACCCCGGGGACACCGTGCTGGTCTCCACCCTCCTCGGCAAGCTCGCCGACGCCGGAGTGCGGCTCGCGGCCACCTCCAACACCCTGCCGGGCAAGCTCGGCGAGGGCCGGTTCGCCGCCACCGACTTCATGCGGGAGATACAGGGCCTGTCCGCGCGCTTCCAGTCGCTGCGCATCGACGGCGAGGACTACCGGCACCGCGGCCTGCCCGCGGCCCCCACCCCGTACGACGACGAGCAGGTCACCCGTACCGCGCTGACCACCCCCGGCGCCGCGCTCGACGACTTCGGCGCGCTCGCGGACCACCTCGCCCGGGTGCACCCCAGCCGCTACGGGGCCCTGTGTGACGGCGTCGACGCGGTCTTCCTGCGCGGCGTCGAGCAGGTCACCGACCAGGCCACCGCGCTGCGCCTGGTGGTGCTCGCCGACCGGCTGTACGACCGGGAGGTCCCCGTGATGGCCTCCGGCGTGCCCTTCGACCGCCTGTTCAGCGCCGACATGCTCGCGGGCGGCTACCGCAAGAAGTACTTCCGGGCGGTCTCCCGCCTCACCTCGCTCGCCCGTGACGCCGAGCGGCTGAACGGCGCTGGCGGCGCCCGCTGATCCGTCGCAGGATCGGTGCATGGCCAAGCACGAGGGCAAGGGCGGCGACAAGGGCTCCGGGAACGGCTCCGGCAACGGCCCCACGGGACTGCGGGCGCTGCTGCGGGTGCCGCCGGGCCGCGGCCCGGTCGCGCTGAAGGCGTACACCCCGGCGTCCACCCCCGGCGGGCCACCGGACAAGGCGGCGGCGCTCGCCGGGGAGCCCGCGTCGCGCGAGCGGCTGGTCGACCTCCAGACGCGGCTGTTCGCGCAGAGCACCGCCGGTGACCCGCGCTGTGTGCTGCTGGTGCTCCAGGGCATGGACACCTCCGGCAAGGGCGGCACCCTGAAACACGTGACCGCGGGCATGAACCCCTCGGGCGTACGCGTCAAGGCGTTCAAGGCGCCCACCGAGGAGGAGCGGGAGCACCCCTTCCTGTGGCGGGTCCGCCGCGCGCTCCCCGGCCCCGGCGAGATCGGCGTCTTCGACCGCTCGCACTACGAGGACGTGCTGATCGCCCGGGTCAGGGACCTGGTCCCGCGCGACGTCTGGACCGGCCGCTACGACGTCATCAACAACTTCGAGCAGTCGCTCGCCGACGACGGCGTCAGCGTGGTCAAGATCTTCCTGCACATCAGCTACGAGAAGCAGCGCGAACGCCTGCTGGCCCGGCTCGACGACCCCGACAAGCACTGGAAGTTCGACAGCGGCGACATCGAGGAACGCGCCCTGTGGCCCGCCTACCAGCGGGCGTACGAGGCGGCGCTGGAGCGCTGCTCGACCGACGCGGCGCCTTGGTACGTCGTCCCGGCCGACCACAAGTGGTACCGGAACTGGGCCGTGCGCACGCTGCTGCTCGAACACCTGGAGCTGATCGACCCGAAGTACCCGGTGGCCGACTTCGACGTCGAGCGCAGCCGCGCCCGGCTGCTGGCGACCTGACCCCGCAGGGCCGCAGGGCCGCCGGGCCGAGCAGGCGGTCGGCCTCGTCAGCCCGAGCAGGCCGTCCGCTGCCCCTCCTGCCACTCGCAGACCGGGCAGTACGTGGCGCCGCGGGTGCTCGCCGGGTACTCGGTCGGCTCGCCGCACAGGACGCAGTCGGCGAGCGGGGCCGTCGTGGCCGCGGGAGCCTGGGCCGGAGTCCCGGCGGGGGTCTCGGGGGTCGGTGAGGTCACCCCTTCACCGTAGCCGCCGGGGCCGCCGTCGTCCGCAGCACGGCGGCGCCCCGGGGCGGGAGCTGGACGGCGCCGTCCGGGCCCGGCAGCACACGGCAGGCGGGGCGGGCCAGCAGCACCTTGCACGGCACGTCCAGCGGGACGCGGGCCGGGGCGTCGGAGAAGTTGACGAGGACGCGGATCGGCCCGCGGGCCAGCCGCAGCGTACGGCCGCCCGCGGTCGCCGCGACCGCGTCCAGGTGCGGATCGGTCAGCGCCGGCTCCGCACGGCGCAGCGCGATCAGCGAGCGGTACCAGGCGAGCAGCTCCCGGTGCGGCGACCGCTCCGGCTCCGACCAGTCCAGGCACGACCGGTCCCGGGTCGCCGGGTCCTGCGGGTCGGGCACGTCCTCCTCCGCCCAGCCGTGCGCGGCGAACTCCCGCCGCCTGCCCCGGGTGATGGCCGCGCCCAGCTCCTTGTCGTCGTGGTCGGTGAAGAACTGCCAGGGCGTCGCCGCACCCCACTCCTCGCCCATGAACAGCATCGGCGTGAAGGGCGCGGTGAGCACCAGCGCGGCGGCCACACCCAGCAGCTCGGCGGGCAGCCGGTCGCCGACGGCCCGGTTGCCGATCTGGTCGTGCGTCTGCGCATAGCCCAGCAGCCGGTGCGCGGGCACCGCGGCGCGGTCCAGCGGGCGGCCGTGGTGGCGGCCGCGGAAGCTGGAGTAGCTGCCGTCGTGGAAGAACCCGTGGGTCAGCGTCTTGGCGACCGCGCCCGGCCCGGCGGCGGCGAAGTCCGCGTAGTAGCCCTGCGACTCCCCGGTGACCGCGGCGTGCAGCGCGTGGTGGAAGTCGTCGCTCCACTGGGCGTGCAGCCCCAGCCCGCCCGCCTCGCGCGGCGCGGTGGAGTGCGGGTCGTTCAGATCGGACTCGGCGATGAGGAAGAGCGGGCGGCCGAGCGCCGCCGACAGCGCGTCGACCGCCGTCGACAGCTCCTCCAGGAAGTGCAGCGCGCGGGTGTCGACCAGCGCGTGCACCGCGTCCAGCCGCAGCCCGTCGAGCCGGAAGTCGCGCAGCCAGCACAGCGCGCTGCTGATCAGGAAGTCACGCACCTCGTCGGAGCCGGGCGCGTCCAGGTTGACCGCGTCGCCCCACGGTGTGTGGTGCCGGTCGGTGAAGTACGGGCCGAACGGCGGCAGATGGTTGCCCGACGGGCCGAGGTGGTTGTGCACCACGTCCAGGATCACGCCCAGCGAGTGCTGGTGCGCCGCGTCGACAAAGCGCTTCATCCCCTCGGGCCCGCCGTACGGCTCGTGCACCGCCCACAGCGACACCCCCTCGTACCCCCACCCGTTCCTGCCGGGGAAGGGGCACACCGGCATCAGCTCGACATGGGTGATCCCCAGCCGCGCCAGATGCGGCAGCTTCTCGATCGCCGCGTCGAAGGTGCCCTCGGGGGTGAACGTCCCCACGTGCAGCTCGTAGACCACCGCGCCCGGCAGCGCGCGCCCCGGCCACGGCGCCTGCCAGGCGAAGGCGTCCTGGTCGACCACCGCGCTGCGGCCGTCCGGCCCGTCCGGCTGGCGGCGTGAGCGCGGATCGGGCAACGGCGGCCCGCCGTCGAGCACATACGCGTACCGCGCCCCGTGCCCCGCGGCCAGATCCGCCCGCCACCACCCGGCCCGCACCGGATCCGGGCCGAGCGCGTACCGGCCGTCCTCGATCAGGATCTCCACCCGCTGGGCATTCGGCGCCCACACCTCGAACAGCACGCACGGCTCCCGTCTCGTCCGGATCGCTCGACCCCCGGACTCCATGCATGCCCGGGGGACGGGCCGACGCATCGTCGTGTCAGACGAAGTTCACCGGGTTTCCCTCACGGGGCCGCCCGCCGCGGCGTCCACCGCCGCTCGGAGGTCATTGTCAGTGGGTGAGGCTAGTTTGACAGAGTGAAAGTCGCGGTGCAGGTGAAGCTGCTGCCGTCGCCCGAGGTGGCGGCGGCCTTGGCAGCGACGCTTGCAGTGTGCAATCGGGCGGCTGACGCCGTGTCGGTGGTGGCCTACGAGGCGGGCACCAGGTCCCGCAATGGGTTGCAGAAGCTGGTCTATGCCCGTCTCAAGGCCGAGTTCGGGCTCGCCGCGCAACCGGCCGTGCGTACGGTGAAAAAGGTGGTGGACGCCTACGCGACGCTGCGTGCGAACATCCGGGCGGGGAATCTTGGCCCGGCCGGGTCGCAGCGGCGCGGGCGGGCGGAGTCGAGGCCGGTCGGCTTCCGGTCGGATGCGGCGCAGCCGTATGACGACCGGATCCTGTCGTGGCAACACGATGCGCGGACAGTGAGCATCTGGACGCTCGCCGGGCGGATCAAGACGTTTCTGATCGCCACTTGCGAGATCCCCGAGGCACCGCTCAACACCAACCCGGTGGACTGGATCGGAGTGGACCGGGGCATCGTCAACCTCGCCACCACCTCGGACGGGGACAACTACCAGGGCCGTCGACTCGGACGGTACCGACGCTGGCACGCCCGCAAGCGTGCCGAACTCCAGGGCAAGCGGACCCGTTCCGCAAATCGGCGTGCCAAACGCCGGGCGAAGCGCGAAGCGCGGTACGCCGCGCACGTCAACCACAACATCAGCAAGGAGATCGTGGCTGTTGCCCAACGCACCGGACGCGGAATCGCCCTAGAGGAGCTGGGCGGCATCCGCGACCGGGTACGGCCTTCCGGCGACCAGCGGGCTGCGCTCTCCTCCTGGCCGTTCCACCAGCTCGAAGCGCACATTCGGTACAAGGCCCAACGGGTCGGGGTGCCGGTGATCGCGGTGGACGCCCACTACACCTCGCAGATGTGCCCACGTTGCGGGCACACCGCGAGACACAATCGTCCCACCCGGGACCTATTCTCCTGTCGTCGGTGCGGACTCGCTGGCCCCGCCGACGTCGTCGCCGGGGTCAACGTGCGCAACCGCGCCCGCTCGGCGTGGGTTCTCGTCAACGGACCCGTACCAACCGGGGACTGATGCCCCCGGTTGGTAGATGCGACCCGTGACCGCCCTGCCGTAGGGGGCAGTCGGGAGCGCGACAAGGTGCATACGACCGAGTCAGCAGGTTCGGTTGCTCGCGGCCACGAAGTTGACGCGTTCCTGCACTATCGGATAGCCCGCCTTGGCGAAGTTGGCGGCCATCGGGAAGTTTCCCTGGTCGGTGGCGGCGGCGATGCGGTCGGCGCCGTGGGCGAGGAGATCGCGGCCGCACTCGACCAGGAGGTCGTAGGCGTAGCCGTGGCCGCGGTGCTCCGGGACGACGGCGATGAAGCCGATGCAGGGGCCGCCGGGGTTGCGGGCGGGGACGTGGAGGCCGGCGATCTGGCCGTCGGGGGTGTAGGCGATGCGGCGCCAGTCCTTGGGGGAGGGGAACCAGTCGAAGACGCCGATCGTCTCGTCGAGCGCCGCGTCGAGGCCCTGCTCGTCGAGCATGCGGCGGTCGTGGGCGTCCAGGGTGCCGGTCATGATGCGGGCCATGACCGCGCGGAAGGCCGCGTCGTCCGGCTCGGGGCGGTACTCCAGCCGTCCGGTACGGGCGGGGAGCGGTCCGTCCGCGGCCGTCCACTGGTAGCGGTAGCGCTCGACGAGCTGCCGCATTCCGGCGGCCTCGACGGCCGCCTTGCGGGCCTCGAAAGCGGCCCGGACGTCCGGCAGATCGCGCCAGCCGGGCGGGAGCAGGAGGTCGTACTCGGCGTACAGCGGTGCGGTGCGCAGCAGTTCGGCGGCGGCCTCGGCCTCGCCGTCGGCGAAGTCGAACCAGTCGAGCGCGACCGGCTCGGTGTCGCCCGGCTTGGCCCACCAGGCGGCGCGGGCGACGACGCGTCCGTCCCGCAGGGCCACCCAGGCCCACTCGGGGCGGTACTCGCCGCCCGCGTCGAGGGTGGCGAAGGTGTGGCCGAGCAGCGGGCGGCCGACGAGGCCGGGGTCGGACAGGGAGGTGAAGAGGGCGGACTCGCCCGCGGCGAGCGGACGGAAGACCAGATCAGACATGTGAGTCCTTCGGGAGCAGTCGATGCGCTCCCGTACGGGTCACGGACGCCCTGCGGTGGAGGGGCGGGAGCGCGGCACAGTGATGGCGGACATCGCTCTCGCCTCCTTCCGGTCTCAGTCGCGGGCGTGATGATCACCCTAACTAGGGCGCCGGGCGGGGGTCCAGCACTTTTCGGTGCGCCGCCGGGGGGCGACGCACCGAAAAGTGCTGGACCGCGGGACCTCAGTGCCTGCGGCGCAGTCCGGTGCCGACCAGGACCGCCCCGGCGAGCACCACCACCGCGTCGGCCAGGAGCGCGGTGTGCACTCCGCTGAGCACCGAACCGGTGGCGTGCGCACGGGTGGTGGCCACCGCGCTGAGCACCGGGATGCCGAGGGTGACGCCGACCTGCTGGGTCATCGAGGTGAGCCCGGTGGCCAGGCCCTGCTCGGCGTCCGGCAGCCCCGAGGTGGCGGTGACCATGTAGCCGACGATCGCCGAGATGTGGCCGAAGGCCCCGGCCGACGACGCCGCCAGCAGTACGGTCATCGCCGCGTTGCCACCGTCGCCGAGCAGGAACAGCGCGCCGGTGGCGACGCCTTGGAGCAGCAGCCCGCAGGTGAGCACGGCCCGGGTCCCGAAGCGGCCGATCAGCCGGGGCGCCAGCAGCCCGCCCACGAAGGCCGCCAGGCCGATGCCACAGAACGACAGGCCGGTACGGAGTGGCGAGTAGCCGAGCACCTGCTGCATGTAGAGGGTCAGCAGGAAGATCAGCGAGCTCTCCATCGCGAAGGTGACGAGGCCGCCGAGGTTGCCCCAGGTGACGGTGGGCCGGGTGAGCACCCGCACGGGGGCCAGCGGGGCCTGGGCGCGCAGTTCGATCCGCCAGAAGGCGGTCAGCAGGGCCACGGCGGCGGCGAGCCAGCCGAGCGCCGAGGGGTCGGTCCAGCCGAGCCGGCCCGCGGTGGTGACGCCGTAGACCAGGGTCAGCAGGCCGCCGGTGACGGTGACCGCGCCCGGCAGGTCCAGCCGGGTGCGCTTCCCGCGGCTCTCCGGGATGACAGCGGGGGCGGCGACGATCACGGCGACGGCGACCGGCACGTTGACGAAGAACGCCCACCGCCAGCTCAGCAGGTCGGTCAGCACCCCGCCGAAGATCGCGCCGATGGTGAAACCGGCCGACATAAGCGTGCCGTTGAGGCCGAGCGCCTTGTCCCGCAGCGGCCCCTCGGGCAGCGAGGTGGTGAGCAGCGACAGCGCGGCCGGGGTGGCGAGCGCGGCGGCCAGGCCCTGGGCGACGCGGGCGGCGATCATCATCGCCGGGCCGGTGGCGAGCCCGCCCGCCAGCGAGCCGGCGGCCAGCAGCGCCATTCCGGCGAGCAGCATGCTGCGCCGTCCCGCGAGGTCGGCCAGGCGGCCGAAGAGCAGCGTGAAACCGGCCGAGGGCAGCATCATCGCGGTCGATATCCACTGCAGGTTCGCCAGCGAGAAGCCGAGGCCGCGGCCGATGTCGGGCAGCGCCACGTTGAGGATCGAGAAGTCCACGGCGAGCATGAACTGCGAGCCCAGCAGGAGGACGAGGACCAGCCGCTGACGGGAGGTCAGCCGCGGGGTCCCGGGGTCCTCCGCCATGGCGGCCGCCGCGGGTGCGGTGGGTGTGGTGGGCGCGGTCATCGTCGTCACTGTCCGATCGTGAGTACGGCGTTCCCGGCGATCCGCCGGTCCCGCAGGTCGTTGAGGGCGGTGGCGGTGGACCGCCAGTCGGTGAGGCGGCCGATCTCGGGGTGCAGCCTGCCCTCGGCCACCAGCCGCACCAGCGCGGCCAGATCGGCGGCGTAGGGCTCGTCGAAGTGCTCGTAGTGGAAGTGCCGCACGGTCGCCGAGCGCGGGCCGCGGAAGAAGTCGAAGAAGTTCAGCGCGGCCGGTTCGCGGGAGGCCTGGCCGAACCAGATCAGCTCGCCGCGGGGCCGCAGCAGGGCCAGCGCGCGGGCGGTGGACTCGCCGCCGACCGACTCCATGACGGTGTGGAAGGGGCCGGTGGCGTCGTCGAGGTGGTGGATCACCCGGGCGCCGAACTCCGCCAGCCGCTTGCCCCGTTCGGGGGTCGCGGTGACCGCGGTGACCTGCGCTCCCGCGCCGACCGCCAGCTCCGTCACGTAGTGCCCGACCCCACCGGACGCGCCGGTGAGCAGCAGCGGGTGGCCGGAGACGCAGCCCGCGGTGCGCAGCAGCCGCAGCGCGGTCAGTCCGGCCAGCGGCAGGGCGGCGGCACGGATCGCGGAGACGCCCTCGGGGAGTACGGCGAGCCGGTCGGTGTCGACCGCGGCGTACTCCGCCCAGCCGCCGCCGGGCGGATGGCCGACCACCCGCTGCCCGGCGCTCGGGCCCGTGCCGTCCGCGGCGGCCTGGACGACCAGGCCCGCGATGTCCTTGCCGGGGCGGCGGTCCGGCCGCGGCGCGCCGTGCAGCCGGAAGACCTCGCCGCGGTTGAGGGAGAACGCCTCGACCTTGACCAGCGCCTGCCCCGGGCCCGGCCGCGGCTCCTCCGCGTCGCCGAGTACCACCATCTCGGCCGGGTTCCCGGTGGGCAGCAGTGCCTTCATCGCCAGCTCCTCGATCCTGCGCGAAGCCCGGTGGGCCTCGCTGCTGGATCAAGGAAAACCGCAGGTCAGAAGGTGCGTCCAACAGCCGTTGGGAGGGGTCGACAACGATCGGTTGTCAGCGCAGGCCGGACGCGTCGGCCGCGGTGCGGTCCGCGGTCCAGCTCGCCAGCACCGCGAGCCGTTCCGCCGTCGCCGACCCCGGCGGCGCCGTGTAGACGACCAGCAACTGGTCGGGGTCGCCCGGCAGTGCGAGGGTCTCGTAGCCGAACTCCAGCTCCCCGGCGACCGGATGACCGATCCGCTTGACGCCGTAGGTCTTCTCCCGCACCAGGTGGTCGGCCCACAGCCGGCGGAAGTCGGCGCTCTTCACCGAGAGTTCGCCGACCAGGGCGGCCAGCAGCTCGTCGTCGGCGTGCCGCCCGGCGTACAGCCGCAGATACGCCACGGTCTCGGCGGCGACGGCCGCCCACTCGGGGTAGAACTCCGCCGCCCGCGGGTCGAGGAAGACGGCACGCGCCATGTTGGGCCGCCGCCCGCCTCCGGCGCGGTCGTCGGAGCCCGGGCCCGTCATCGAGGTGAAGCCGTTGACGGCGTCGCCCAGCGCGTTCCAGGCCAGCACGTCCATCCGGCGGCCCAGCACGAACGCCGGGGTGTCGCGCATGCTGTCGAGCATCAGCCGCACCCCCGGCCGGACCTGCGCGCCGCCCGCGGCCGGACCGCCGGTGGGCCCGCCCGCCGCGCGCTCGGGCCGCGCCAGGTCCCGCAGATGCGCGTGCTCCGTCGGGTCGAGCCGCAGCACCCGCGCCACCGCGTCCAGCACGGCGTCCGAGACATGCTTGCCGCGGCCCTGCTCCAGCCGGATGTAGTAGTCGACGCTCACCCCGGCGAGCTGGGCCACCTCCTCGCGCCGCAGCCCCGGCACCCGCCGCCTGCCGTACGCGGGCAGCCCGACCTCCTCCGGCTGTATCCGCGCCCGCCGCGTCTGCAGGAATCCCCCGAGCGTGTTGTCCATGCCCCAGAGCCTAGGGGAGTGCCGCACCCCGATCCTGGTACTGGCAGACCCAGGAAAAGCTCAGCCCTGGGTGGGCGCCGCGCCGCGGCGCACGGTGGGGGCACACCGAAACACCGGACACCTCAAGGAGTTCCCACCATGAGCTACGACAACCTCGCGGGCCGTACCGCCGTCGTCACCGGGGCGGCGAGCGGGATGGGCGCCGCGACCGCCGCCCTGCTGGCCTCGCACGGCGCCCGGGTGGCGCTGCTGGCCCGCCGCGCCGACCGGCTGGAGACGCTGGCCGCGAAGATCACCGCGGACGGCGGCCAGGCGCTGGCCGTCACGGTCGACGTGACCGACGCGGAGTCGGTACGGGTGGCGGCCGAGCGGATCCGGCGGGAGTACGGCCGGGTCGACCTGGTCGTCAACTCGGCCGGTGTCATGCTGCCCAACCCGATCGACGCGGGCCGCACCGACGAGTGGGCCCGCATGCTCGACACCAACCTCACCGGCGTGCTGCGGATCATCGACGCCTTCCGCGCCGACCTGCTGGCCGCCGCTGCCGAGGGACACCCCGCCGACCTGGTCAACATCTCCTCCATCGGCGCGCACATCAGCTTCCCCAACTACGCCGTCTACGGTGCCACCAAGGCCGCGCTCACCCACCTGTCGGCGTCGCTGCGCACCGAGTTCGGCCCGCGTGACGTCCGCGTCACCAACATCGAGCCCGGTCTGACCGACACCGAACTGGGCGGGCACATCGACAACGCCGAGCTGACCGAGCAGCTCGACGGCATGTTCCGGGCGATCGGCCCGCTGTCCTCCGAGGACGTCGCGGACCTGATCGCGTACGTCACCAGCCGGGCCGCGCACGTTAACCTGCGACAGGTGATCGTGCTGCCGACACGGCAGGCGTGACGGGGACGGATACGTGTACGGGCACGGGCACGGGTACGAGTACGGGGACGACGGGGGTGCGGCGGCGGTGGATCTCGACCTCGCGCAGGTGCGCGCCTTCGTCGTGACGGCCGAGCGGCTGCACTTCGGCCGGGCCGCCGCCGAGCTGTACCTCTCCCAGCAGGCGCTGTCCAAGCGGGTGGCACGGCTGGAGGACGCCCTCGGGCGGCGGCTGTTCGAGCGCTCGGGGCACGGTGTGGAGCTGACCGAGGCCGGGCGGCGCTTCCTCGACCCGGCCCGCGAGCTGGTCAGGGCGGGGGAGGCCGCGGTGGCCGCCGTCCGGCACGAGCCGCGGGCGCTGCGGGTCAGTGTGTGGGGCCATATGTTCGTGCCGCTGCGCACCATCCGCGACGTGGTCGACGGGGCGCCGGAGCTGGACATCGAGCTGAGCCTGCGCCCCGGTTTCCTCGCCGCGCTGGCCGGGCTGCGCGGCGACGAGATCGACTTCGCGCTCGGCCGCACCCACGCGCTGGACGAGCCGTGGCCCGCCGCGGTCACCCGCCGGCTGGTCAGGCTCGAACCCGTCAAGGCGGTGATGAGCGAGGACAACCCGCTGGCCGCGGCGGCCGCGCTGACCCCGGCCGACCTGCGGGCCGGGCGGCTGTGGTTTCCCGCGCCAAAGGAGAAGGTGGAGTTCCTGCGCGCCTTCACCGAACGCTTCGATGTCCCCGGCGAGTTCGGCGGCATCAACCTCGGCCTCGACCCCTTCCTGGCCCACCTCAGGGCCCGGCCCGACCTCTTCTCGCTGCTGTGCACCGAGGTCGAGGTGCCGGACGGCGGCGGTCTGCGCGAGATCCCGGTCGTCGACCCGACCCCGCTCTACGCCTGGCATGTCGTCTGGCGCACCGCGGAGCGGCACCCGGTGCTGCCCGACCTGCTGTCCGCCTTCGCCTCGACCGCCCGCGACGCCGCCTGGCTCGCCTACGACCCGGCCCGCCACTGGCTCCCGGAAGCCGACCAGGAAGCGCTGCCGGTCGTCGGCCCGGGACGCTGAGGGCCGGGGCGCGGAGACGCCGCGGCACTGAGAGCCGGGGGGCGCCTCACCTGCGGGTGAGCAGGGCCACGGGGGAGTCGGCGAGCAGTCCTGACAGGCGGATCCGGCCCTCGTGGCTGCCGCCGCCGAGGCGGTCGAGCCAGCGGCCGGGCGGCAGGGTGAGGGCCGTGCCGCGCCAGCCGCCCGCCCGCTCCAGGCGGCGCGAGAGCCGGGTCACCACGGTGATCGCGCCGTCGCCGCGGACGAACGCCACGCAGTGCGCGGCGGCCGGGCCCTCGACGGCCAGCGGCGCGTACCCGGCGTCCGGCCCGTACCAGTGCGGGTGGTCGCGGCGCAGCCGCAGCGCGACCGCGGTCAGCCGCAGTTTCACCTCGTCGAAGCTGAACGGCCGGGCGCCGTCGAGCAGCCCCTGCAGGGTGCGGCCGGTGCCGAACCGGTGGGTGCCCGCGACCGGACCGCTCATCGGGCCGCGGTTGTCCGGGTCGACCAGGGTGTGCACCGGGAACTCGGTGCCCTGGTAGACGTCGGGCACCCCCGGCATCGTCAGATGGAGCAGCGCGGCGCCCAGCGTGTTGGCGCAGGCGTACGAGTGCAGCCCGGCGACGAACTCGCCGACGTCGTAGACCTGCCCGCCGCAGGGGCCCTGCTCGGTGAAGTCGGTGACGGCCTTCTCGTACGCCGCGTTCCGCTCGGTCCAGCTGGTGTGCAGGCCCGCCTCGCGGACCGCCTTGAGGGCCGCGGGCACCAGCCGGTCGGGGTGGCAGAAGCCGAGCCCGACGCCGGTCTGGAAGACGGTGTACTCGGTGTGCCGGTCGGGCGCGGGGGCGTCGCCGAAGCGCTCGGCGCGCAGCGACCGCGACCGCAGCCAGTCCCGCCAGTCGCCCGGCATCTCGGACAGCACCGCGAGCCGCAGCCGCAGGTCGGCGCTGTGCTTGGTGTCATGGGTGGACAGCACGGTCCCGGTCGCGGGCCGCTCCCGCGCCACGGTCGCGCAGTAGTCGTGGAACTGCTCGGGGGCTGTCGCCGGGTGCGCGGGGTCCCGGCCCACCTCGCACAGCGACAGCAGCGGTGTGTAGCGGTAGAAGCCGGTGTCCTCCACCGACTTGGCGTGCAGCGCCGAGGCGACCTGGGCGAACCGCACGGTGAAGTCGGCGATGTCCGCCAGCTCGGCGCGGTCGGTGCGCGCGGTGTCCAGCACCTGCCCGGCCCGGCCCAGGGCCAGGTCGCGGACGAAGTCCAGCGCGTCCGCCAGCTCCGCCGCGCACTCCCGGCGCGCCGCCTGCGCGGCGTGCTCCAGCATGGCGGCGTCCGTCGGCGAGGCCGGGCCGCCTGCGGGGACGTACGGGCGGTAGACGGGGAGCCGGACCAGCAGCTCGCGGATCGCGTCGGCGAGCGCTCCCGGCGGGTACGGGGGGTCGCCCGGCAGCGCGGCGCGGGCGCGCTCCGCGGTGCGGCGCAGCCGCTCGACCTCGGCGGCCAGGTCGTGGGTGACGACGCGGTACGCCGCCCGTCGCGCGGTCGCCGCCCAGCGGCCGCCGCGGTCGTCGGCCACGCCGGTGAACTCGCGGTAGAAGTCGGCCAGTTCAGCGACCCCGTCCGGGTCGGTGAAGAGCCCGTCGATCCGGTCCAGGGCGTCGTAGCCCGTGGTGCCCGCGCACTCCCAGTCCGCGGGCAGCGGCTCGTCGCGCTGCAGGATCTTCTCCACCACCGTCCAGCGCCCCTCGGTCGCCGCGGCCAGCCGCCGCAGATAGCCCGCGGGGTCGGCCAGCCCGTCCGGGTGGTCGATCCGCAGGCCGTCCGCGACGCCCTCGCGCAGCAGCCGCAGCACCGTGGCGTGGGTGGCGTCGAAGACCTCCTGCCGCTCCACGCGGACCGCGATGAGGTCGGAGATGGTGAAGAAGCGGCGGTAGTTCAGCTCGGTGCGGGCGGCCCGCCAGTACGCCAGCCGGTACCACTGCGCCGCCAGCAGCTCCTCCAGCGGCAGCTCCTCGGTGCCCTCGCGCAGCGGCAGGACGTGGTCGAAGTAGCGCAGCACCTTCCCGTCGGCCCGCTTGTCGCGCTCCACGACCAGGGCGTCCAGTACGTCGGGCAGCGGGTCGCCCAGCACCGGCAGCAGCACCTTGCCGCCCAGCGCCGCCCAGTCGATGTCGAACCACCCGGCGTAGGACGACTCGGGGCCGTCCCGCAGCACCGCCCACAGCGGCCCGTTGAGGTGCTCGGGCGCGGGCACCGCCATGTGGTTGGGCACGATGTCGAGCACCAGCCCGAGACCGTGCTCGCGGGCGATCCGCGACAGCTCCCGCAAGCCCTGCTCGCCGCCCAGCTCCTCCCGCACCCGGGTGTGGTCCACCACGTCGTAGCCGTGCGTGGAGCCGGGCACGGCCTCCAGGACCGGCGACAGGTGCAGGTGCGTGACGCCGAGCGCCGCCAGGTACGGCACCCTGGCGGCGGTGTCGGCGAAGGTGAAGCCGGGCTGTACCTGCACCCGGTACGTCGAGGCGGGTGTGACGGTGAGTGCGGTCATGGGGTGTTCCCTACCCCGGAACGGCCCTGTCGTCCCACCGCGTCACGCGGGCCGCTGCAGCACCACCAGACTCCGGTCGACCAGCTCCAGCCGGTCGCCGGCCCTGACCTTGCGCCCGCTGCCCGGCGGCACCCCGTCGGGCTCCCCGGTGTCGACCACGAGCTGCCACTCCTTGCCGTGGTTGACCGGCACCACGAACTCCTGGGAGCGCCGCGCCGCGTTGAACATCAGCAGGAAGGAGTCGTCGGTGATCGGCTCGCCGCGCGCGCCCGGCTCGGAGATCGCGTTGCCGTTGAGGAAGACCACCAGCGACCTGGCGTGCGCCGCCTGCCAGTCCCGCTGCGCCATCTCCTGCCCCTCGGGGGTGAACCAGGCGATGTCGGACAGCTCGTCGTGGGTGCCCTCCACCGGGCGGCCGTGGAAGAACCGGCGGCGCCGGAAGACGGCGTGGTCGCGGCGGAGCCACACCATGGTGCGCAGGAAGTCGTGCAGCCGGTGCGCGTCGTCGTCCCGACCGCCGTCGCCCGGCTTGCCGGGCCAGGCCACCCATGCCAGTTCGTTGTCCTGGCAGTAGGCGTTGTTGTTGCCGCCCTGGGTGCGGCCGAACTCGTCGCCGTGCGAGATCATCGGCACGCCCTGGGAGAGCATCAGGGTGGCCAGGAAGTTCCGCATCTGGCGGCCGCGCAGCGCCTGCACCTCGGCGTCGTCGGTCGGCCCCTCGGCGCCGCAGTTCCAGGACCGGTTGAAGCTCTCGCCGTCCCGGTTGCCCTCGCCGTTGGCCTCGTTGTGCTTGTCGTTGTACGACACCAGGTCGTGCAGGGTGAAGCCGTCGTGGCAGGTGACGAAGTTGATCGAGGCCAGCGGGCGGCGGCCGTCGTCCTGGTAGAGGTCGGACGAGCCGGTCAGCCGGGAGCCGAACTCGGCGAGCGTGGCGCTCTCCCCGCGCCACAGGTCCCGTACGGTGTCGCGGAACTTGCCGTTCCACTCGGTCCACAGCGGCGGGAAGTTGCCCACCTGGTAGCCGCCCTCGCCGACGTCCCACGGCTCGGCGATCAGCTTCACCTGGGAGACCACCGGGTCCTGCTGCACCAGGTCGAAGAAGGAGGAGAGCCGGTCCACCTCGTGGAACTGCCGTGCCAGGGTGGCCGCCAGGTCGAAGCGGAAGCCGTCCACGTGCATCTCGGTCACCCAGTAGCGCAGCGAGTCCATGATCATCTGGAGCACGTGCGGGCTGCGCATCAGCAGGCTGTTGCCGGTGCCCGTGGTGTCCGTGTAGTACCGCTTGTCGCCGCCGAGCCGGTAGTACGAGGCGTTGTCCAGGCCGCGCAGCGACAGGGTGGGGCCGAGGTGGCTGCCCTCCGCGGTGTGGTTGTAGACCACGTCGAGGATCACCTCGATCCCGGCCCGGTGCAGCGCGCGCACCGCCGTCTTGAACTCCAGCACCTGCTGGCCGCGGTCGCCCAGCGAGGCGTACGCGTGGTGCGGCGCGAAGAATCCGATGGTGTTGTAACCCCAGTAGTTCGCCAGTCCCGCGTCGACCAGACGGTGGTCCTGGATGAACTGGTGCACCGGCATCAGTTCCAGGGTGGTCACCCCGAGTTCCACCAGATGGCCGATCACCGCCGGGTGCGCCAGCGCCGCGTAGGTGCCGCGGATCTCCTCGGGAAGCCCCGGATGGGTCATCGTCAGACCCTTCACATGGGCTTCGTAGATGACGGTCCGGTGGTAGTCGATCCGCGGCGCGCGGTCGTCCGCCCAGTCGAAGTACGGGTTGACCACGACCGAGGTCATGGTGTGCGGGGCGGAGTCCAGGTCGTTGCGGGAGTCCGGCTGTCCGAACCGGTAGCCGTACACCGCCTCGTCCCAGTCGATGGAACCGCTTATCGCCTTGGCGTAGGGGTCGAGGAGCAGCTTCGCGGAGTTGCAGCGGTGGCCGCGCGCGGGATCGTACGGCCCGTGCACCCGGAAGCCGTAGCGCTGCCCCGGCATCACCCCGGGCAGATAGGCGTGCCGGACGAAGGCGTCCGCCTCCCGCAGCTCCACCGCCGTCTCGGAGCCGTCGTCGTGCAGCAGACACAGCTCGATTCGTGACGCCACCTCGGAGAAGACGGCGAAGTTGGTGCCCGCGCCGTCAAAGGTGGCACCGAGGGGATACGACTGACCCGGCCAGACTTGCATGAGGTGACTCTTCCACTCCCGGACCGGATCACGCGGCCCGGCCGCGCATCCGGCCAGATTCGTTGCCGAAAGTGCATCCTCCCACCTGGCCCACCCCACGGTGACGTAGCCACAACAGGCAGCGACCGCAAGCGTGGTGAGGTTTTCCGCTAGTAGTCAAGTAGGGTCAACAGGGCTGCGACGCCCCCCGCACCGCAGTACCCTTCCTTGATCGTGGACGGGGGTGGGAGGCGGTGTCGTGGTGACGTCCGGAGGTCTGATGCTCCCGGGAGGCGGTGAGCAGGGGGACCCGCACGTCGCGGACGCGGCCGCCGGTGAGGGCCTGCCCGGTGCGGTGACCCTCACCCAACCGCTGGAGATCGGAGCGGAACTGGACTGGGGCGCCGACGCCTGGGCCGAGGTGCGCACCCGCGCCACCCGGGCCGGGCGGGCATACGTCTGGCTGAACCTCGTCGAACAGCGCCTGCGCGCCGTCGTCAACGCCGTGCTGCGCCCGATCTACGAGCCAGTGCACGGTGAGGAGTGGGTGGTCGCCGCGGCGGGCCCGGCCGGGCACGAGTGGGTGCAGCGGGCCGTCGCGGTACGGGAGGTCAGCCGCCGCAAGGGGTTCCTGCTCGACCCCGCCGACGACAACGTCCTGAGCTTCCTGACCCTGCCGCAGCTGCGCGAACTGGTCGTCCAGCACTGGCCGTGCTTCGAGCCGTACTTCGACGACCGCCGGGACCTCGAACTCGCCCTCGACGAGCTGGAGGTGACCCGGCACGTCGTCTCCCGCAACCGGGCGCTGTCCAGGACCGTGCTCGACCAGGCCGAGCGGGCCGCCGCCCGGCTGCTGGAGCTGCTGGGCGCCGGGCCCGCCCGCACCGCCGCGCAGCGGCTGCCGGTGGACGCCGTCGAGGACCTGGTGGCCGACCGCTACGCCGACGTCATCGGCGTCTACCCCGACCGGGTGAGGCTGCAGCGGCAGCTCCCGGTGGAGGACCTGTTCGCCGGGGCGCGGCGGCTGGACGCGATAGGCATCGGCCTCAACCTGCTGGTGCAGAACTACTCCGGGCGGCGGCTGGTCCGGCTCGCGGAGTCCGGCTGCCGGGTACGGCTGGCCTTCCTCAACCCGGCCAGCAGCACGATCCGCCGCCGGGAGCGGGAACTGGGCCTCGGCCGCGGCGAGCTGAGCCGGTCCGTCGAGATGAACATCATGCACATGCGGCGGGTACGGGCCCGGCTGCGGGACCCGGCGGCCTTCGAGATCCAGGTCTTCGACGAGACCCCGCGGTTCACGGCGTATCTGGTCGACGGCGACACCGCCGACGGCCTGGCGGTCGTCCAGACGTATCTGCGGCGGGCCCGCGGCATGGAGGTGCCGGTGATCCTGCTGCGCGGTGGTTCCCGCCGGGTGGTGGACGGCGAACGCCCCGCGGAGAGCGGTCTGTTCGACGTCTACCGCGAGGAGTTCGACGGCATCTGGGCCGACTCCCGGCCGGTGTCCTGAGCGGTCCCCGCGGCCCGGCCGGCGGGTGCCCGGCACGGGACTGTCAGTGGTGCCCGCCATGATGGCAGAGCACACGGGGGTACGGGGACTTTGGGTGGGAAGGGACGTTCGCCATGGGATGGCACGAGGAGCTGCTGGTCGGGTTCGACCTGGAGACCACGGGCACCGACCCGCGCCAGGCGCGGATCGTGACCGCCGCGGTGACCGAGGTGAAGAGCGGTGAGCCGGTCCGGCACCGGTCGTGGCTCGCCAACCCCGGCGTCCCCATCCCGGCGGAGACCACCGCCATCCACGGCATAACCACCGAGCGGGCGGCCGCCCACGGGCGCCCGGCCGCCGAGGTGGCCGCCGAGATCGCCGACGCGCTGCGCGGCTACTGGGCGGCGGGAGTGCCCGTCGTCGTCTACAACGCGCCCTTCGACCTCACCCTTCTGGACGAGGAGTTGCGGCGGTACGCGCTGCCGCCGCTGGCGGCCCCAGGGGCCCGTCCAGGGCCCGTCATCGACCCGCTGGTGATGGACCGGGCCCTGGACAAGTTCCGGCGCGGCAAGCGCACCCTGGAGGCCGCCTGCGCGGTCTACGGGGTCGTGCTGGACGGCGCTCACGACGCGGGCGCGGACGCGCTGGCCGCCGTGCGGGTGGCCCGCGCCCTCGCCGTCCGCTACCCGGAGGCCGCCGAGGCCGATCTGTGGGACCTGCACAGCTCCCAGACCGGCTGGTACGCCGCCTGGGCCGAGGACTTCGCCGACTGGCTGCGGCGCAAGGGCTCGGCGGACGCGGCGGGGGTCGACCGGGACTGGCCGCTGCGGGCGGCCGTGGCGTCGTAGCAGTGCGGCCCGGCGGGGGAGCCGGGCGGACGGTGAGGCGGGGTCAGAAGGAGTACCAGCGGACCGTTCTGTCGCCGGTGCGCAGCGAGTTGACCCGGCGGCGGAATTCGGCGAGCGCGGCCGGGCTGGCGGGCGCGCGCTGGGCGACCCAGGCGCAACTCGCCGTCTCGCGGGCGCCGCGCAGCACATCGGCGCCGTCCCACTCGGTGACGTCCCAGCCGTAGGCGGCGGTGAAGGCGTCGTAGGCGGCCGGGGTGCCGCCGAAGCGGTCGCGGCTGAGCGCGTGCACGACCAGGTCGTGCTCGCGCAGGTCGGAGGAGAAGGTCTCCAGGTCGACCAGGACCGGGCCGTCCGGGCCGATGTGGATGTTGCGGGGCAGCGCGTCGCCGTGGATCGGGCCGCGGCCCAGATGCGGGACCAGAGCGGCCGCGGCGGTGGCGAAGCCGTCCCTGCGCTCCCGTAGATAGGCCGCGTCCGCCGGGTCGATGGCGGCGCCGGCCATCCGCAGCCAGCGCTCGACACCGCCGAGCAGATCCCGCGGCGGCAGCCCGAAGTCCGGCTCCGGCAGGGCGTGGACGAGCCGCAGCAGCGGCGCCGCGTCGGCGGGTTCCGCGGGCCGCAGCGGATCGGGCAGCCGCTGCCAGTACGTGATGGGGTGTCCGTGCACCAGCCGCACCTCGGACTCCGCGGAGCGGACCGCGGGGATGTCGTGCTTGGCCAGCCAGTCGGCGGTGCGCACCTCGCGGCGGGCGCGGTCCAGCAGGTCGGCGCTGCGGCCGATCTTGATCACCAGGCGCCCGGCGGCGAAGACAGCGTTCTCCCCGAAGGCCAGCAGATCGGCCTCGGGATGCCCGGCGGCGTCCAGTACCGCCCGTGCCCGGTCCTGCGTGAACACCGCGTCCGCCATACCGACCCCTTCGCCGTAAACGCTTGCTGTTCCGTACCGCCGTACCCGTGGTGCCGTCAATGCGCGCGCCGCCCCGCCGACGTGCCGTCTTCCGCCGTGCATATGCCACGGTCATCGGACACCCGTGCGAGACATGGCAAGTCTCGCATCCGCACGCCCCCAGTTCGCGCGGTGGGGACAGGGAATGCGCCCTGAATACGCGCCACGGGCGGGCGAGGGAGGCATCGAGGGGGCGCCGAGGCCGGATCGAGACGGCACCGAGAAGGCGCCGCCCGCACATCGCACTCGCCGGGAGCGATGATTCGCGGCCGTCCGGCCGGTCGGTATCCAGGGGGCCCGGTGGCGGGCTCCGCGACGACGAGTGGGGGACAGGGATGGCGGCCGCGGCCCCAGGACCGGCGGACCCGGGCGATCCGGACCGGCCGGGCGGACCCGAACCGGCGGGTGCCGCCCGGCAGTTGAGCGCGCCCGGGCCGCCCGACGCCGCGTCAGCGCGCCCCCCCGCCGTGGTGGAGCTGGATGTGCGCGGGCTGCCCGCCGGGCTGCGCACCGTCGCCGCGCTGTCGCGGCTGCGGCTGGCCGCCCGCCGCACCGGACACGCCGTACGGCTGTACGGCGCCGCTCCCGCACTGCGCGAGCTGCTCGAACGCGCCGGGCTAGGCGGGGAGTTCGAGTGGGAGGCCGAAGAGCGGGAAGACCCGCTCGGTGTCGAGGAATGAGTGCAGGCCGGTGATCCGGCCGTCGGAGATCTCCAGCACCTGGAGCGCCCACGCCTGCCGGGGGGCGCCCGGCTCGGCGCCCGGGCGGTACTGGCCGAAGGCGGGCGAGCCGTTCGTGGCCGCGGCCGGGACCAGCCGCGAGCCACGGCAGCCTATGCCGGTGCCCAGGAACCAGGCGCGGATATCGGCGTGGCCGCGCAGCCACAGCGGGAACGGCGGCATCTGCATGGTGGCGTCCTCGTGCAGCAGACTGGTGAGCGAGTCCAGGTCGTACCGCTCGAAGGCGTCCACATAGCGGGCCAGCAGCTTCTCCTGGTCCTCGTCCATCGGCGCGGTGGCGGGCGCCGTGGCGCTCACCCCGGCCGCGCCGAGCGTGGCGCGGGCCCGCTGCAGCGCGCTGTTCACCGAGGCGACCGACGTGCCCAGCAGCTCCGCGGTCTCGCTCGCCTTCCAGGCCAGCACCTCGCGCAGGATGAGCACCGCCCGCTGCCGGGCCGGGAGGTGCTGGAGCGCGGCGACGAACGCCAGCTTGATCGTCTCCCGCGCGACCACCACATCGGCCGGGTCGCCCGCCGACGGCAGCGCCCGGACGTCGGGCACCGGCTCGATCCAGATGCTCTCCGGCGACATGGCGGGCAGCGCCGCGTCCGCGTGCGAGGCCGGGGACAGGTCCATCGGGCGGGCCCTGCGCTTGCCCGCGTTGAGGCTGTCCAGACAGACGTTGGTGGCGATGCGGTACAGCCACGAGCGCAGCGACGAGCGCCCCTCGAAGCCGCCGTGGGAGCGCCAGGCGCGCACCAGGGTCTCCTGCACCGCGTCCTCGGCCTCGAACACCGAGCCGAGCATCCGGTAGCAGTACCCGGTCAGCTCGACGCGGTGTGCTTCCAGCCGCAGCTCCACCTCGTCCGCGGCGACGGTTCCGTTGCTGGCGCTGTCTCGTACGGTCACGGATCCCACACTACGGCCGCCCACCGACAACGGCCGGGATACGGCGGCACGGCGCCGCCCCCGTCCCGGGTGGGAGGGGGCGGCGCCGTGCTCGCGCGGGTGTTCAGGCGGTGCGGTGGCCGGTCAGACGCGGTCCCTGACCTGGCCGGGGTAGCCGCCCGGGTACGGCTCGCCGTATCCGCCGGTGTGCACCGGGGCCGGGGCGGCGGCCGGGGGCTGCGGCAGCGCCGACTCGTCGTGCGTCATGTCGGGCAGCCGGTGCAGCCAGCGCGGCAGGTACCAGTTGCGCTCGCCCAGCAGCGACATGACCGCCGGCAGCAGCACCCCGCGGATGATCGTGGCGTCGATCAGGACCGCGAAGGCCAGGCCGACACCCATCTGCTTCATGCTCTGCATCGACAGCGTTCCGAAGATCGCGAACACCGCGACCATGATGACGGCGGCGCTGGTCACGACGCCCGCTGTGGTGGTGATGCCGTGCTCGATGGCGCCCTTGGTGGTCAGCCCGCGCATCCGGGCCTCGCGGATCCGGGAGACCACGAACACGTGGTAGTCCATGCTCAGCCCGAACAGGATCACGAAGAGGAAGAGCGGCAGCCAGGCCGCCACCGCGCCGGTGCCGGTGGCGCCCACCAGCGACGCGCCCCAGCCGTGCTGGAAGACCGCGGTCAGGATGCCGTAGGCGGCGCCGACCGACAGCAGGTTGAGCGCGATCGAGGTCAGGGCGATGGTCAGCGACCGGAAGGACAGCAGCATCAGCAGGAAGGCGAAGACGGTCACGAAGAGGAAGACCGGCGGCACACTGCTGGTGATCTTGTTGGCGAAGTCCATCGACCCGGCGGTCTCACCGGTGATCGGCGCTTGCAGGCCGTCGACCTTGCCGAGCGTGTCGGGGCGTACGTGGTCCCGCAGCAGATGCAGGTCGGCCTCCGCCTTGGCGCGGTCGCTGCCGCCCGCCAGTGGTACGTCGATCTGCGCCACGTTCTGCGCGCTGTGCACGGTGAGCGTCACCGGGCCCTTGCTGGCGCCGGAGGAGACCGCCTCGGTGCGGAACTCCGCGATGGCCTTCTTGACCGCGGGGGCGTTGATCGCGTCGGCCTTCAGGACGACATGGGCCGGGTCGGGACCGCCGGGGAACGCCGTGTTGATGTGCTCGTAGGTCTGGATGATCGGCAGGCTGTCGCCCAGTTCCTGCTGCATCGACAGATTCGCGGACTTCATGCCGAACGCCGGGAGCGCGATGGCCAGCAGCGCGCCGCCCGCGATGATGACGGCGGCCTTCGGGTTGCGCAGCACCGGCCGCAGCACGGCCCGCCAGAAGCGGCTGCTGCTGTCGGCCGGGCGGCCGGCGGCGGCCTTCTTGCGGCGGTTCAGGAACGGGATGCGGCCCTTCTCGACCCGGTGGCCGAGCAGCGACAGCAGCGCGGGCAGCACGGTGACGGAACCGAACATCGCGATGGCGACGACGATCATCGTGGCCACACCCATGGCCTTGAAGTCGCCGATGCCGGTGAAGAGCATGCCCGCCATGGCCACGATCACGGTGACACCGGAGATCAGGATCGCCCGTCCGGAGGTCGCGGCGGCGATCTTCAGCGCGGTCTGCGGGTCATGCCCCGCGGCCCGCTCCTCACGCTCGCGGCGCAGGTAGAACAGGCAGTAGTCGACACCCACGGCCAGACCGACCAGCAGCATCACGGAGTTGGCGGTGTCGCTCATCGGCACCGAGTGGCTGACCATCGCCACCACACCGCCCGCGGCCAGGAAGGCCGTCATCGCCAGCGCCACCGGCAGCAGGGCCGCCACCAGGGCGCCGAACGCCACCAGCAGGATGCCCAGTGCCACCGGCACCGCGGAGTACTCGGCGGTCGCGAAGTCGCTGCCGAAGGCGTCGTTGACCGCCTTCTGCGAACTGGCGTCGCCGAACTCCTCTATCCGCAGGTCGGGATGGCGCCCCTGTGCGGCCTTCACCGCGTCGAGCACCGGATCCACCTGCTTCGACGCGTCGTCCTTGTCGCCGAGCATGTCGAACCGCACCAGCGCGGAGTGCTGGTCGGCCGAGATCGTCCTGGTGGCGTAGGGCGAGGTCACCGCGGTCACCTTGCCGGTGCCCTTGACCGCCGACATCACATCGGTGACGGCGGCACGGAAGGCCGGATCGGTGGCCTTGCCCGCGCCCTTCGTCTGGAGGAGCACCATCTCGCTCGCCGCGCCCTTGAGCCCGGCGTCGTCGTTGATCGTGGCGGCCTGGCTGACCTCGCCGGACATCGCCCGGTCCTCGTCGACGTCGACGCGGCCCGCCGACTGGCCGATGAACATGGCCAGGATGACGAAGAGCATCCAGCCGCCGACCGCCGCCCAGCGATGGCGCGCGCTCCAACTGCCCATCGCCGCCGCGATGCCCATCCTGCTGCCGTGTGCGCGTGCGCGACTCACGGTGTCCCCCTTGCGAAGATCGTCATGGGTGGCGGCGTCCGGCCGCTCTGTCACCCATGACGCTACG
Source organism: Streptomyces sp. NPDC051976 (assembly GCF_040680795.1). Lineage (NCBI taxonomy): Bacteria > Bacillati > Actinomycetota > Actinomycetes > Kitasatosporales > Streptomycetaceae > Streptomyces > Streptomyces sp. NPDC051976. Next base: position 24,849 of record NZ_JBFAXL010000007.1, on the reverse strand, counting down.
GTCGGCGGAGGTACCGACCCATCCGGCCTGCTGGTGACTTCGGGGAGGGTGTTCTCCCCCTCAGGGGTGGGGTCAACCCCACCATGGCCGGGCAGTTGCCCCCTACACGCACCGCATTCCTACGCCGGGCCCCGCCACGCCGCCGACCGCAGCGAGCGCCGCACCACCGTGGCCAGCGGGCGTTCGGCGTACCGCTGGAGGACGTAGCTCAGGGCGATGAACGCGAGGGTGCTGCCGACGACCAGCAGCCACGGGTCCATCCGCCGGCCGAAGGTGTTCGCCAGCCAGATGCCCACGCTGTAGTGGATCAGATAGAGCGGGAAGGTCAGCCGGCCCGCGGTGCCCAGCCAGCGCCAGGTGATGCGGCGGGTCCAGCCGAGCGCGACCGCGCCGACCAGAGCGAAGATCACGGTGACCGCGAGCACCAGGGCACCCTTGTTCGGCGACCACTCCTGCCAGTCGATCCGCCCGCCGCTGGACGCCAGCAGGAACTGCACGGCGAGCAGCCACGACATGCCCACGATGCCCCACAGCAGCGGCGAGGGCCGGAACCGGTACATCAGGTGGAAGGCCAGACCGGCGATGAAGTACGGCGCCGAGACCGGGTTCACCAGCGTCGTCATCAGCGGGTTGTCCGCGGCCGGGGCCAGCACCGCGGCGACCGTCCAGGCCCCGCAGAACAGCACCACCCGGCGGTAGCTCACCCCGCGCCACACGACGACGGCGAACATCAGGTAGAAGCACAGCTCCGGCCAGAGCGTCCAGTACACCGCGCTCAGGTCGGACACCCCGAGCGGGGTCTGCAGCATGGTCATGTCGGCCACCACGGTACGCAGCGCCGGCTGGCCGAAGGGGGTGTCGACCGTGGTCAGGAACAGCGCGGTGAGCAGGACCGCGATCCAGTACATCGGGTACAGCCGGGCGACCCGGGCGATGAAGAAGTCCCGCGGCGAGCGCCCCCAGCCGCTCATGGCGATGACGAACCCGCTGATCACGAAGAACAGCTCCACGCCGAGCCGCCCGAAGGCGAAGTAGCTGTGCGCGACGGGGAAGACCTCCTGGTACGGGCGCCCCCAGATCCGCTGGAAGGTGGCGGGCACCTGGCCCACGAGATGGAAGAAGACCACGACGAGCGCGGCGAGGAAGCGCAGCCCGTCGAGCGCCGCCAGCCGCTCGCCCTGCCGGGCTGCGGGTGCGGGCCGCGCGGCCGACGGGAGGGACGGCGGTGTCGTGCGGGACGAGGGGGACGTCGGCGGGGACGGCAGCGGCGACGGGGGCAGCGGATCGTGCACGCGGACCGGCTTCCGGGTCCGCGCGTGCTCGATCTCCCGCTGGTCGATCGTGGCCATCGTGCCGGTCCTCCTCGCGTCGGGGGCGATTGCCCCCGTGCGGCGCAGAGGACACGTGGTGCCCTGCCCGCTGCCCCCAAGGGCATGCAAAAGCGTGGAGAAAGCAACGAAATGCCGGAATTGTATGCCTGGTTCGCGGGTACGAGGAGAAGCCGCTCTCAGGCGGACAGCAGCGCCCGGAACGACGGCCGCAGCGCCTCGTCGTAGCGGCGCAGCAGCAGCTCGGCCACCTCGGGCGCCGCGCCCAGCACCGGGGCGAGCAGATCGGCGCCCGCCTCGCGGGCGCCGCGGGCGATCCGGTCCGGCAGGAAGCCGGGCGCGATCACATACGGCGCGACCGCGATCCGGCGGACACCCTCGGCGCGCAGCTCGCGGACGGCGTCCTCGGTGCGCGGCAGGGATGCGGAGGCGAACGCGGGCCGCACGGCGCACCAACCGGTGTGCCGCCACTCCCGCGCGATTTCAGCGATCACCGCGCTCGCCTCCGGGTCGGTGGAGCCCGCCGAGGCCAGCACGATGCCGGTCGACGAGCGGTCGCCGGGCCGCAGCCCGGCGTCGTACAGCCGCCGCTCCAGGGCGGCGGTCAGCAGCGGCGACGGGCCGAGCACGTCGGCCTGCCGGATCCGCAGCCTGGCCGGTGCCTGGCGCAGTACGGCCGGGATGTCGGCCTTGGCGTGGAAGGCCCGGGTCAGCAGCAGCGGCAGCGCCACCGCGTCGCGTACGCCGTCGGCCGCCAGCCGTTCCAGGACCCGCGGCACCGAGGGCGCGCAGAAGTCCAGGAACGCGGTGTCCACCCGCAGTCCCGGCCGGGCCGCCCGTACCGCTTGCGTCAGGGCGCGCACGGTCGCGGCGTGCCGCGGATCGCGGGAGCCGTGCGCGATGACGAGCAGCGGGGGCGACTGGCCGGGGCGCACTACTGGCTCCTCGCCGACAGCCCGCGGCTGCGCAGCACCCAGCGCTCCAGGGGACTGAAGATGATCTGGTCGATGGCGATGCCGACGAACAGGATCAGCAGGATGCCGAGGAAGACCCCCGCCATGTCCGAGGACTCCCGCATGTTCTCCAGGTACCGGCCCAGGCCCACGCCCAGGTCGGGGGAGGAGGCGATCAGCTCCGCGGCCATCAGCGAGCGCCAGGAGAACGCCCAGCCCTGCTTGAGGCCCGCGATGTAGCCGGGCAGCGCGGCGGGCAGCAGGATGAACCAGGCGCCGCGCAGCCCGGTCGCGCCGATGGTGCGGCCCGCCCGCAGATACAGCGGCGGCACCTGGTCGATGCCGGACACCAGGCCGTTGGCGATCGACGGGACCGCGCCCAGCAGGATGACCGCGTACATGGTGGAGTTGTTCAGGCCCAGCCAGATGACGGCGGCCGGCACCCACGCCACCGACGGCAGCGACTGCAGCCCGGACAGGATCGGGCCGATCGCGGCCCGCACGAACGGCACCCGGGCCACCAGCAGGCCCAGCGGGGTGCCGATGGCCAGCGCGGCCAGGAAGCCCAGCAGGCCGTGCTCGACGCTGGTCCAGATGATGGAGAACAGGTCGCCCGCCTGCCACCGGTCGGACAGTTCCTGGCCGACCGCCGAGGGGCTGGGCAGCTTCGTCGGGTCGGCGAGCTTCGCCCACACCGCGAGCTGCCAGACCACTAGCACCAGCACGATCGCCGAGATCGGCGGCAGCACCTTCTTCAGCAGCAGCTCGCCGATCGGCGAGCGCTGGACCTGTACGGTCTCCAGCGCGTCAAGACCGGCCTCCAGGCCCGACATGTCGTGCCGGACCCCGGGCGCCGCCTTCTGCGCCGGGACCGCGGCGTCAGCGGTCGTCGCCTCGTCCTGCCCGGCGGCGCTGCCCGTGGGCTCCGTCTCAGTGCTGGCCATGGCGGCGGATCTCCCCACGCAGTTCTTCGGTGATCTCGACGGACAGGTCGGCCACGGCCGCGTCCTCGATACGGCGCGGCTGCGGGATGTCGACGGTCCACTCGCGGGCGATCCGCCCGGGGCGGGACGACATCAGCACCACCCGCTCGGCCAGCCGTACCGCCTCGCGCACGTTGTGCGTCACGAACAGCACCGACAGGTCCGTCTCGGACCAGATCCGGGTCAGCTCGTCGTGCAGCACGTCACGGGTGATGGCGTCCAGCGCCGCGAACGGCTCGTCCATCAGCAGCAGCTGGCTGTCCTGGGCGAGCGCCCGGGCCAGCGCCACCCGCTGCCGCATACCGCCGGACAGCTCGTGCACCCGCTTGCCGTAGGCGCCGCCCAGCCGCACCAGGGAGAGCAGCCGCTCGGCCTCCGGGCGGCGCTCCTCCCGCGGCACCCCGCGCAGCCGCAGGGCGAGTTCGATGTTCTTGCCCGCCGTCAGCCAGGGGAACAGCGCGTGCTCCTGGAACATCAGCGCGGGCCGTCCGCCGGACGCGTCGATCGTCCCGGCGGACGGCTTGTCGAGACCGGCCACCAGATTGAGCAGGGTGGACTTGCCGCACCCCGAGGCCCCCAGGAGGCAGACGAACTCACCCGGACGTACATCCAGGGTGATGTCGTCCAGTACGAGCTGCTGTGCGCCGGGCCTGCCGAACGCCTTCGACACATGGTCGATTCGCGCGGCGTACGCAGCGGGTTCCGTGGCCTGTGCCACGGCGCTGGTGAGAGTGTCGGCCATCGGTGTCACCTCCTGGGGGTCCTGATCATTGGACGTGCGGACTGTTCGGTGCGAGCAAACAGTGCTGGTGCGGGGCTACTGCTTGCCGAGCCCCGCCGCGTCCACGGTCGGCTTGCCAGCCGCCTTGAGGACCTTGTTGAGCAGCGTGAGGTCGTACAGGCCGTTCAGGTCGGGCTTCTTGAGCAGCCCCGCCGACACCGCGTGCGCGGCCTCCTGGTTCGCCGTGGCGGCCAGCGGGTCGTCGAGGAGCTGGATGGACTGCCAGGCCGGGTCGAGGACCTTGGCCGGCAGCGCCTTCTGGGTGAGCCGCTTGAGCTGCTCGTTGGCGTCCGCCTTGGCCTTGTCGGGGTTGGCCGCGATCCAGGCGTTGGTGTTCACCGAGCCCCGCAGCACCGCCTCGACGACATCGGGGTGCGCGGCGAGGAACTTCTGCGACACGATCACATTGGTGATCACGAACTTCTTGTCGGGCCACAGCGTGCTCTCGTCGAGCAGCACCTTCGCGCCCTCGGCGACCAGCTTCGAGGCGGTCGGCTCCGGCACCCACGCCCCGTCGATCGACCCGTTCTTGTAGGCGTCCGGGGTGATCTTGTTGTCGGTGCGGACCACCGACACATCGCCCTTGCCACTCTGCGCGTCGACCTTCCAGCCCTTGGACGCGATCCAGTTCAGCAGCGCCACGTCCTGGGTGTTGCCGAGCTGCGGGGTGGCGATCTTCTTGCCCTTGACGTCGTCGAGCGTCTTGATCTTGGCCGGGTTGACGACCAGCTTCACACCGCCCGAGGCGGAGCCCGAGATGATCCGCAGGCTGGTGCCGTTCGATTTGGTGTAGCCGTTGATCGCCGGGGAGGGGCCGATCCAGCCGATGTCGATCGAACCGGCGTTGAGCGCCTCGATCTCCGCGGGCCCGGCGTTGAAGGTCAGTTCCTTGATCTTCGTGGCGCCCAGTTCCTTCTGGAACAGGCCCTCCTTGAGCCCGACCAGCGGAGTGGCGTGGGTCAGGTTCGGGAAGTAGCCGATCTTCACCTCGTCGGCGGAGAGCTTCTTCGTACCGGCGCTGGCGACCGGCGCGGGCGACGAGTCGGAGGAGTCGTCCTTCTTGGAGCCGTAGCCGCAGGCGGCGAGCGCGCCGATCAGGATCGGCAGGGTGGCGGCCGCGGCGATGAGTCTGCGGCGGACTGCTGGACGGTGCTGGGCAGACACGGGCGTGTCCTCTCGTAAGGCCCGGCGTGTCGCGCCCGTCTAGGAGGGCGCGGCCGGAGGGTCGTCAGGTCTTCGAAAGCGGTGCTGCGGGCCGCGTGCGACACGGCCGGGGCGTACGGCGGCGGTCGCGTTGCACACGCGAACCGCTGCCATCGGAGTCAGCGCACACATCGCGCGACCCCGCCCGTCCCCGCGCCGAGCGCGCCGCTGCCGACGCGGCCGCCCTCCTTCGCGAATCCCGAGAAGGCATCCTGATCCATCGTCAGAAGTCCCATCCGTCGTCGTCGGCCGCCGTCGGGACCTTCACCTCGGCGAAGGCCTCTCCGGCCATACCGGCGGTCAGCGTCGTGCCGTCCGCCGGGTCGATCAGCAGGAAGGAGCCGGTCAGCCGCGAGTCGGCGTACGCGTCCAGCGGCAGCGGCTCCGCGGTCCGCAGCTCCACCGCGCCGATGTCGTTGACCTCCAGCTCCGCCGGGTCGTTCTCGTGCGCCAGACCGTGCGAGAGGTCGATCCGGTACGGCAGCGCCTTGACGATCGCCTTCACCGTCCGGGTGGCGTGCTTGAGCAGCACCCGGTCGCCGATCCGCAGCGGACGCTCGTGCAGATGCGCCACGGTGGCCCGTACGTCCTGGGTGGTGGCCGGCGCCGTGGCGGTCTGCGCGATCAGGTCGCCGCGCGAGATGTCCAGGTCGTCGGCGAGCAGCACGGTGACGGACTGCGGCGCCCACGCGGTGTCGACGCTGCGGCCGAGCGCGTCGATCCCGGCGATCGTGGTGGTACGGCCCGACGGCAGCACCGTCACCGCGTCGCCGACCCGCAGCAGCCCGGAGGCGATCTGGCCCGCGTAGCCCCGGTAGTCGGGGTGCTCCGCGGTCTGCGGCCGGATCACGTACTGCACCGGGAAGCGCGCCGGGCAGCCGGTGAGGTCATGGCTGACCGGCACCGTCTCCAGGTGCTCCAGCACCGTCGGGCCGCCGTACCAGTCCATGTGCGCGGACGGCTCCACCACGTTGTCACCGGCCAGCGCCGAGATCGGGATGGCGGTGATGTCCGGCACGCCGAGCGCCGCCGCGTACGCGGTGAACTCCTCGGCGATGGCGGCGAAGACCGGCTCCGCGTAGTCCACCAGGTCCATCTTGTTGACCGCGAGCACCACGTGCGGCACCCGCAGCAGCGCCGCGACCGCCGCGTGCCTGCGGGTCTGCTCCACCACGCCGTTGCGCGCGTCGACCAGCACCACGGCGAGCTCGGCGGTCGAGGCGCCGGTCACCATGTTGCGGGTGTACTGCACGTGCCCCGGGGTGTCGGCCAGGATGAACCGGCGCCGGGCGGTGGCGAAGTAGCGGTAGGCCACGTCGATGGTGATGCCCTGCTCGCGCTCGGCGCGCAGGCCGTCGGTGAGCAGCGCCAGGTCCGGGGCCTCCTGGCCGCGGTCCTGCGACACCCGCTCGACCGCCTCCAGTTGGTCGCTGAGCACCGACTTGGAGTCGTGCAGCAGCCGGCCCACCAGCGTGGACTTGCCGTCGTCGACGGAGCCCGCGGTGGCGAAGCGCAGCAGGGTGGTCGCCGACAACTGCTCGGCGGTGAGGGGGTTCACGGTGCCGGTCATGGTTAGAAGTACCCCTCGCGCTTGCGGTCTTCCATCGCGGCCTCTGACATCTTGTCGTCGGCGCGGGTGGCTCCCCGTTCGGTCAGCCGGGACGCGGCGATCTCGGTGATCACGGCGTCGAGCGTGGTGGCGGCCGAGTCGACGGCGCCGGTGCAGGACATGTCGCCGACGGTGCGGTAGCGCACCATCCGGGTCTCGACCGGCTCGCCGTCCTTGGGGCCGCCCCACTCGCCCGCGGTCAGCCACATCCCGGACCGGCTGAACACCTCGCGCTCGTGCGCGAAGTAGATCTCCGGCAGCTCGATGCCCTCACGGGCGATGTACTGCCACACGTCCAGCTCGGTCCAGTTCGACAGCGGGAACACCCGGACGTGCTCGCCCGGCGCGTGCCTGCCGTTGTAGAGCTGCCACAGCTCGGGGCGCTGCCGGCGCGGGTCCCACTGCGAGAACTCGTCGCGCAGCGAGAACACCCGCTCCTTGGCGCGGGCCTTCTCCTCGTCGCGCCGCCCGCCGCCGAAGACCGCGTCGAAGCGCAGCTTCTGGATCGCTTCGGTCAGCGGCACCGTCTGCAGCGGGTTGCGCAGCCCGTCGGGGCGCTCGCGCAGCCGGCCGTCGTCGATGTAGTCCTGCACCATCGCGACATGGAGCCGCAGCCCGTGCTCGGCGACCGTGCGGTCGCGCAGCTCCAGCACCTCGGGGAAGTTGTGCCCGGTGTCCACGTGCAGCAGCGAGAACGGCACCGCGGCGGGCGCGAACGCCTTGAGCGCCAGGTGCAGCATGACGATCGAGTCCTTGCCGCCCGAGAAGAGGATCACGGGCCGCTCGAACTCGCCCGCCACCTCCCGGAAGATGTGCACGGCCTCGGACTCCAGCGCGTCCAGGTGCGACAGCGCGTACGGGCTGTCCGTCGGCACCACGGCGGTCGTCGTCATATCGCCAGTCCCCTCTCGACAAGCAGAGCGTGCAAGGTGTCAGCCGACTCCTGGACCGTGTGGCCTTGCGTCTCTATCCGCAGGTCCGGGTCCTCCGGGGCCTCGTACGGGTCGTCCACGCCGGTCAGACCGGTGAGTTCGCCCGCGGCCTGCTTGGCGTACAGCCCCTTCACGTCGCGGTCCGAGCAGACCTCGACGGGAGTGGCGACATGCACCTCCACATAGCCGGTGCCCTGCGCCTGGTGGCGCTTGCGGACCGCCTCGCGGCTGTCCGCGTACGGGGCGATGACCGGCACGAGCACCTTCACACCGTGCGAGGCGAGCAGCTCGGCCACGAAGCCGATCCGCTGCACATTGGTGTGCCGGTCCTCACGGCTGAACCCGAGGCCCGCCGAGAGGAACTCGCGGATCTCGTCGCCGTCGAGCACCTCGACGCGGTGTCCCTCACCGCGCAGCCGCTCCGCCAGCGCGTACGCGAGCGTGGTCTTGCCCGCGCTCGGCAGACCGGTGAGCCATACGGTGGCTCCGGTGCCCATGTCGAACTCCTGGTGTGTCATCAGAGGTGGATCCCGCACTCGGTCTTGCCCAGACCCGCCCAGCGCCCGGAGCGGGCGTCCTCGCCCTCCAGCACCCGGCGGGTGCAGGGCGCGCAGCCGACCGAGGCGTAACCGTCCATCAGCAGCGGGTTGGTGAGGACCCCGTGCTCGGCCACGTACGCCTCCACGTCGGCCTGCGTCCAGCGGGCTATCGGCGCGATCTTGACCTTCCGCCGCTTGGCGTCCCAGCTCACCACCGGGGTGTTGGCGCGGGTCGGGGACTCGTCGCGGCGCAGCCCGGTCGCCCAGGCGTCGTAGTCGCGCAGGCCCTGCTCCAGCGGGGCGACCTTGCGCAGCGCGCAGCACAGGTCGGGGTCGCGGTCGTGCAGCTTCGGCCCGTACTCGGCGTCCTGCTCGGCGACGGTCTGCCGCGGGGTGAGCGTGATGACGTTCACGTCCATCACCGCCGCGACGGCGTCCCGGGTGCCGATGGTCTCGGGGAAGTGGTAGCCGGTGTCGAGGAAGACGACGTCGACGCCGGGCAGCGCGCGCGAGGCGAGGTGCGCGACGACGGCGTCCTCCATCGAGGAGGTCACGCAGAACCGCGGCCCGAAGGTCTCGGCGGCCCAGCGCAGCACGTCGAGCGCGGACGCCTCCTCCAGGTCGCGGCCCGCCTGTTCGGCGAGCCGCTGCAGTTCCTCCGCGGTGTGCCGGGGAGTCGAGGTGGTGGTCACGAAGCGCCTCCATCGGTCGAATCGGACTGCGGTCCCCTGGACAGCAGTCCGAGGAACCTCACCTGGAATGCGCGACTGCACGCCCGGCATTCCCATGTGCCGTGGCCCTCCTCCGAGGGACGCAGGTCTTCGTCCCCGCAGTAGGGGCAGTAGAACGGCGCGGCCCGCTCGCTCATGACAGCGCCTCCTCGGACGCCCGCGCCGCCCACTGGGCGAACCGCTCGCCGTCGGTGCGCTCGGCCTGGAACCGGGTGAGCACCCGCTCGACGTAGTCCGGCAGTTCGGCCGCGGTGACCTTCAGCCCGCGCACCTTGCGGCCGAAGCCGGGCTCCAGTCCGAGGCCGCCGCCCAGGTGCACCTGGAAGCCCTCGGTCTGCTGCCCGTCGGGGCCGGTGACGAGCTGGCCCTTCAGACCGATGTCGGCGGTCTGGATACGGGCGCAGGAGTTGGGGCAGCCGTTGATGTTGATCGCGATCGGCTCGTCGAAGTCCGGCAGCCTGCGCTCCAGTTCGTCGATCAGGGACGCGCCGCGCGCCTTGGTCTCGACGATCGCCAGCTTGCAGAACTCGATACCGGTGCAGGCCAGCGTGCCGCGCCGGAAGGACGACGGGCGGACCTGGAGGTCGAGCGACTCGAGCCCGGACACCAGCGACTCGATCCTGGACTCCTCGATGTCCAGCACCAGCATCTTCTGGTCGGTGGTGGTCCGCAGCCGGTCCGAGCCGTGGTCCGCGGCCAGCGCGGAGATCTTCGTCAGCGTGGTGCCGTCGATCCGGCCGACCCGCGGGGCGAAGCCGACGTAGTAGCGGCCGTCGTTCTGCTGGTGGACGCCGATGTGGTCGCGCCAGCGCTCCTGCGGCAGTTCGGGCCCGGGGCCGTCGACCAGCGCGCGCCCCAGGTACTCGTCCTCCAGCACCTGGCGGAACTTCTCCACGCCCCAGTCGGCCAGCAGGAACTTCAGCCGGGCGCGGGAGCGCAGCCGCCGGTAGCCGTAGTCGCGGAAGATGCCGACCACACCGGCCCACACCTCCGGGACCTCGGCCAACGGCACCCAGGCGCCCAGGCGCTCGCCGAGCCGCGGGTTGGTGGATAGCGCGCCGCCGACCCACAGGTCGAAGCCGGGGCCGTGCTCGGGGTGGCGCACGCCCACGAAGGCCACGTCGTTGATCTCGTGCACCACGTCGAGCAGCGGCGAGCCGGAGACCGCGGTCTTGAACTTGCGCGGCAGGTTGGAGAAGTCCTTGCTGCCGATGTAGCGGGTCTTGATCTCCTCGATCGCGGGCGTGCCGTCGATGATCTCGTCGGCGGCGATCCCGGCCACCGGGGAGCCGAGGATGGTGCGCGGGGTGTCGCCGCACGCCTCGGTGGTGGACAGTCCGACCTCTTCGAGGCGGCGCCAGATCTCCGGCACGTCCTCGATCCGGATCCAGTGGTACTGCACGTTCTGCCGGTCGGTGATGTCGGCGGTGCCGCGGGCGAACTCCTGGGAGATCTCACCGATCACCCGCAGCTGCGCCACGGTCAGCCGGCCGCCGTCGATCCGGACCCGCATCATGAAGTAGCGGTCGTCCAGCTCCTCCGGCTCCAGGATCGCGGTGCGGCCACCGTCGATCCCGGGGCGGCGCTGGGTGTACAGACCCCACCAGCGCATCCGTCCGCGCAGGTCGGCGCCGTCGATGGAGTCGAAGCCCGCCTTGGAGTAGATCGTCTCAATACGTGTCCGTACGTTGAGACCGTCGTCGTCCTTCTTGGTCTGCTCGTTGGCGTTGAGCGGAGTGAAGTGGCCCTTGGCCCACTGGCCCTCACCGCGGTGCCGCCTGGTCTTGCGACGCGCGGCGGGGGCCGCGGCGGGGTCGCCCGAGGCCGGAGTCTGGGGGAGGTCAGGGCTGGAAGCCATGGCGATGCGTCCTTCGGGCAGGCTCGAATACGGTCGAAACAGCGCGGAAGAACCCGTTGGCCTGGGGAATCACAGGGCTGCGGTGCGCAGCGGGCGGCGGCGGGTCACTCCCGGGCATCCACGACGACGGGGATGGCGGAGGTTGGGGCAGTGCGGTCAGCCCGCCGGACAGATGGCGCTGGACACGCGGCAGAAGTCGACGTGCGGCCGACCTACCAAGGCGATTCCAGTGCGCGACATGACGGAAGCGTGGCATGCGGGTCTCGGGAGAGTCCACCGCTATCCACTATGTGGACCAGATAATCTCAGTTACTGAGACACTGTGTCCTGTGTCACGGTGCTCTCCGTGACGGTGTCGAACACCCGGAAGCCGCGGCGCTGGTAGTTGGCCAGCGCGTGCGGCCCGTCGAGCGAGCAGGTGTGCACCCACACCCGGGTCGTCGCCCCGCGCCCCTCCCACCGCTCGCCCAGGTCCCAGGCGCGCCGCACGCCGTACGACAGCAGATGGCCGCCGAGACCGCGGCCGCGGAACTGCGGCAGCAGCCCGAAGTACACGATCTCCACCACGCCGGCGTCCTGCGCGCCCAACTCCACGTAACCGGCCGGGGTGCCGTGCTGGTACGCCACCCACACCTCGGTGCCCGGCTCGGCCAGATGGTCGCCCCACCGCTCCCGCGTCCACGGCAGCCGGTCCGTCCACGCGCAGTCCGCGCCCACCGCCGTATAGAGGAACCGCCCGAACTCCCCGGAAGCGACCTCCGCCCGCACGACCGCCACCCCTGCCTCCCCCGGCGGCACGGCCGCCGCCCGCAGCTCGTCGGCGGCGTTCATCTCCAGGGACCAGGTGGTCAGGGCGGTGCTCATGGCCTCACCTTATGCGGCGCCCCAGGACACCCGGTGGCCGGATGTCGCGCATCGGCCGGAGGCGGCCTCTTGACGCTGCCGCGGCGGGTCCGTTTCCATGGTCACCGTCCGGACACACACCGTAACCGCCGAGTGGGAGCCCGGGGTGAGGTCAGCGGCGGGCCGCCAGGACGGCCGGCGCCAGGGAGTGGGGGAGGAGGTCCAGCGGATGCTGTGGGCGTACGAGTTGGACATCCACCCCGTCGGCGAAGCGGTAGGGGCGGTGCGCGAGGACACCGGCGAGATTGCGCCGCAGCCGGGAGAGTTCGGCCCGTACGGTGACGGTGCGGGTGGGGTCGCCGAACAGGTCGGCCGCCAGCTCCGCCGCGGTGCGGCCGCCGCGGTGCACGGCCAGCACGAACAGCAGCTCCGCGTGGCGCGGGCTGAGCTGCTGCGCCCAACTCCCGGCGGCGCCCGTGACCGTCACCAGCCAGCTGCGCGGGCGGCTCACGTCCAGCACCACCCGGCTGGCCGCGGGCGCCCGCTCCCGGCCGCCGATCCTGATCAGCCAGCCGCCGGGCAGCGGTTCCAGCACGCACAGCCCGAGCGACGGCAGCCAGCTCTGCCCGGCCCGCACGGTCGGGGGCAGCGCCACCCGGTCCGGCGGCGCCATCCCGGTCACCGCGGCGGTCCAGCCGTTGCGGTCGACGGCCAGCGCCTGGCCCTCGAACCGGGCGAGCAGCGGCGCCGCGATCGACCGCAGCCGGTTCACCGCCGCCCAGTGCCGGTTGCGCAGCTCGCCCTCGGCGACCCGGGCGACCGCCGACACCAGCGACAGGGTCGCCGGGTGCACGGTCGCGGCGGGCCCGCTCACGTCCACCACGCCCAGCAGCCGCCCGTCGCGCGGGTCGTGCAGCGGCGCGGCGGCGCACGTCCAGCCGTGGTGGGTACGGACGAAGTGCTCGGCGGAGTGCACCTGCAGGGGCGTACGGGTCACCAGCGCCGTGCCGATCGCGTTGGTGCCGACCACGTCCTCGGACCAGGACGCGCCCTCGGCGAAGCCGAGCCGGTCGGCGCTCTTGCGCACCGCCAGGCTGCCGTCCCGCCACAGCACCCGGCCGTCCGCGTCGGTGACGACCATGATGTGCCAGGCGGCGTCCGCGACCGAGACCAGGCCCTCGCGCAACAGCGGGAGCACGTCGCCGAGCGGCGTGGACTGCCGCCGGTGCTCGATCTCCTCGGTGCTCAGCAGGCCGTTGTGCCGGCCGATGTCAGGGTCGACGCCGCGGCGTTGGACGCGCTCCCATGACGCGCCGATCACTGCCCGCGGCGGCGTGGGCGGGATCTCACCCGCAAGAGTGGCCTCGCGGACCGAGGCGAGCAGGTGCGCGGAGGCGCGCACGTCCATCGAGTCCAGCCCTCCGGACTCGATCGGTAGCTGAGTCACCGCACCCCCGCCCTGCCGGAAACGGTTGCAACGGGATGCAACCGTTGCGAGCGTACGCGACTTCGACGGACAGTGACGCCGCGTCACCGTACCGGCGCGGGTCAGAGAGCCCCACATGACCGGGGGTGGTGCCGAGTCGGCGCGGCGCCACCCTCTGCAGGCGCGGCAGCGGAAACCTTTCTCCTGGCCCACCCCCGGGGCCGGGGACGGCACCGCTGCCGCGCCGTTTTGCGCCTACCCCTCGGGCTGCCGCCCGAGCCCGTCCCCGGGACCTTCCCCTGGCGGGGTCCCCCAGCCTTCGGCCGGGAGGTGCCCCCATCGCGCAGTTCCCCGCGCCCCTTCGGGGCACGGTCCGGCACCCCGGAACGGTGCCTCTGCGTCGCGGGTTGCGGTGATGTAGCCAGCGAGCCAAAGGCGGCGCCGGTGTTGAAAGGGAGAACGCGCGGAGTTCCCCGAGGAACGAGGGGATCGAGCACGATCGACCGTCGACACCGGGTCTAAGCCGCCGGAGGCGAGAGGGCGGCAAAAAAGGGGCTGATGCCGTACCGAATCCGGAAGCCCCGAGCCCCTTCCCCGCACCCCCACCCCCGGGGCGCCCTCAGTCCTCCACCGGTGCTGCCCTGTTCACGATCGCCTTCAGGTCCAGGGTCGGGGGGAGGGTGCCGAAGGTGGTGCCCCAGTCGCCGGAGAGGCGGGAGGCGCAGAAGGCGTCGGCGACGGGGGGCGGGGCGAAGCGGACGAGGAGGGAGCCCTGGAGGACCAGGGCCATGCGCTCGACGACGCGGCGGGCGCGCGCCTCGAGGTGGCTGAGGTCGGAGAGTTCGGTGAGGAGGTCCTTGATCGCGCCGTCGAGCCGGTGGTCGGCGCCGCGGGCGAGGCCGATCTCGCTGAGGAAGGCGTTCAGGGCCTGCGGCTCGCGCTGGAGAGCGCGCAGCACGTCGAGCGCCTGGACGTTGCCCGAGCCCTCCCAGACGGAGTTGAGCGGCGACTCGCGGAACAGCCGCGGCATCCCCGACTCCTCCACGTAGCCGTTGCCGCCCAGGCACTCCAGCGCCTCGGCCGCCACCACCGGACACCGCTTGGTCACCCAGAACTTGGTGACCGCCACCGCGAGCCGCCGGAACGCCCGCTCCTGCTCGGTGTCCGTGTCGCACGCCGCCGCCAGCCGCAGCACCGTGGCGGTCGCCGCCTCCGACTCCACGGCCAGGTCCGCCAGGACGTTCCGCATCAGCGGCTTGTCGATCAGCGGCCCGCCGAAGGCACTGCGGTACGTGGCGTGGTGCACCGCCTGCGCCACCGCCTGCCGCATCAGCGCGGCGGAGCCGAGCGCGCAGTCCAGCCGGGTCGCCGCCACCATCTCGATGATGGTGGCCACCCCGCGCCCCTCCTCGCCGACCCGGCGCGCCCAGGTGCCGTGGAACTCCACCTCGGAGGAGGCGTTGGAGCGGTTGCCGAGCTTGTCCTTCAGCCGCTGGATGGCGAAGGCGTTACGGGTGCCGTCGGGCAGCACCCGCGGCAGCAGGAAGCAGGTCAGACCGCCGTTCCCGGCGGAGACCGCCTGGGCGAGCACCAGGAAGCCGTCCGACATCGGCGCCGAGCAGAACCACTTGTGCCCGGTCAGCGCGTAGGCGCCCTCCTCCGCCAGCGGTTCCGCCCGGGTGGTGTTCGCCCGCACGTCGGAGCCGCCCTGCTTCTCCGTCATGCCCATCCCGAACAGCGCCCCGGGCTTCGCGCCGGGAGCCGCCAGCCGCGGATCGTAGACCCGTGAGCCCAGCCGCGGCTCCCACTCGGCGGCCAGCGCCGGGTCGGTGCGCAGCGCGGGTACCGCGGCATGCGTCATCGACACCGGGCAGCCGTGCCCGGCCTCGGCCTGCGACCAGACCAGGAACCCCGCCGCACGCCGCACATGGCCGTCGGGGCGCGACCACGCGTCGGTCAGTCCCGCGGACACCGCGTGCCCGAGCAGTCGGTGGTACGACGGGTGGAAGTCCACCTCGTCGATCCGGTTGCCGTAGCGGTCGTGGGTGCGCAGCACGGGGGAGTAGGTGTTCGCCTCCTCGCCCCAGCGCTGTGCCTGGGCGGAGCCCGCGGCCCGGCCGAGCGTGCTCAGCTCGTCGCTGATCTCGTCCAGCCGGGCCGGGTCGACATGGCGGGCGACGGCCTCGGTCAGGGCGCTGTCGGTGGCGTAGACGTCGTGGCCGACCAGCGGCGGAGCCTGGTTGGTCACCGTGTGGGTGAGGGCTGTCATGCCAGCTAACGTAAGGGGGTGCAAGCAGCAGAAGGAAGAACCCATCGGCGACCTGGCCGCTGGCGCCGGGCGCGGGTGCTCTACCGCAACGTCTCCAAGCGCAAGGTCGCGTGGCTGCTGCTGAAGGACACCGTCAACTCCTGCATGGAGTACCGGGTCACCGGACTGGCCGCGGAAGCGGCCTTCTTCGTGCTGCTCTCGCTGCCGCCGCTGCTGCTGGGGCTGGTCGGTGCGCTGGGTTACGTCGACACCATTGTCGGCCTCGACACCATAGATCACATCCGCCACAACATCCTCAAGGCATCGGCCACCGTGCTGTCCGACAAGGGCGTCAACGAACTGGTCAAACCCCTGGTCGACGACGTCTTCCACGGCCGCCGCCCCGATCTGATCTCGCTCGGCTTCCTGATCGCCCTGTGGTCCGGCTCGCGGGCGGTCAACGTCTTCGTCGACACCATCACGATCATGTACGGGCTGGAGGGCCGCCGCGGCATCGTCAGGACCCGGCTGATGTCGCTGGCCCTCTACGTCGTGGCGCTCATCCTGGGCGCGGCCGTGCTGCCGCTGATCGTGGCCGGGCCCAACACCGCGGTCGAGGTGCTGCCCGGCGGCGCGGGCACCGTGAACCTGCTGTACTGGCCGATCGTGCTGGTGGCCTCCGTCGCCTTCCTCACCACGCTCTACCACGTGTCCGTGCCGGTCAGATCGCCCTGGTACGAGGACGTGCCGGGCGCCCTGATCGCGCTGTTCATGTGGGTGGGCGGCAGTTTCGTGCTGAGGATCTACCTCACCCACACCGTGGAGGGGCCGACGATCTACGGGTCGCTGGCCGCGCCTGTCGCCGTACTGCTGTGGATCGGGGTGTCGGCCTTCGCGGTCCTGGTGGGCGCCGCGGTCAACGCCGCCGTGGACCGGGTCTGGCCGTCGCTGGCGACCGCCGCGGCCCGCGAGGAGAACGCCAGGCTGCGCGAGGCCGCCGCCGCGGAGGTGGTGGCCCAGGCCGCGGCCCGCCGCGCCGCCCGCGCGCACTTCGCCGACGACGAGATGGGTCCCGAGGAGGACCCGCCCGCGGAGTTCCCGGAGCGCTGGGCCGGGTTCCTGCCGCACGCCGATGTGCGCTCCCGGCTGCGCCGCCCGCGCCGCCCGGCAGCGGACCAGCCCGCGCCCGTCGTGCCCGCGCCGCCCCCGAGGCCGCCGCAGCCCCCGCCCCCGCCGCCCCCGCCGCCCCCTCCGCAGCGCCCGCCGTCCCCGCCGTACTTCTGACCGTCTTCTGACGGCGGCCGGGAAAGGGGCACCATGGAGGTATGTACGAGGAACGCGCCGCCCTGGTACCGGGTGTCATCGTGTGGACCCGCGACGACGACGGCTGCGGCAGTGGCGAGTACCGGGTGCTGCCCGACGGCTGCATGGACCTGATCTGGCACGACGGCGCGCTGCTGGTCGCCGGGCCCGACACCGTCGCGCACCTGTCCGCCGACCGTCCCGGCAGCGCGTACGCGGGACTGCGCTTCGCCCCCGGCGCCGGTCCCCGGGCACTCGGCGCGCCCGCCCGCGAACTGCGCGACCAGCGGGTGCCGCTGGACGCCCTGTGGCCCGCGCGGGCTGCCCGCGCACTCGCCGACCGGGCGGGCGGCGGCGACCCGGCGGCGGTCCTGGAGGAGTGGGCGGTACGGCGGACGCACGAGACCGGCCCCGCCGACCCGCTGTCCGCGGGGGTGGCGGCGGGGCTGCGCGCGGGCCGCCCGCTGTCCGCCGTCGCGGCCGGTACGGGGCTGGGGGAGCGGCAGTTGCGCCGCCGCTGCGAGGCGGCCTTCGGCTACGGGCCCAAGACCCTGGCCCGGGTGCTGCGGATGCAGCGGGCGCTCGCGCTGGCCCGGCGCGGCACCGCCTTCGCCGAGGTCGCACTGCGCGCGGGCTACGCCGACCAGGCCCACCTCGCCCGCGAGGTGAAGGCGCTCGCGGGCGTACCCCTAGGGCGGCTGCTGCGGCCCTGACGCCGACGCCGAGAACGGCCTGCGGCCCGGCGATCTCAGCCCTGCGGCTGCCCGTCGCCCGTGTCCGACGCCGCGAAGAGGTCGACGCCGTTGCCGTCCGGGTCGAGGAGCGCGGCGTAGCGCTGGCCCCAGAAGGCGTCCCACGGCTCCAGATGGCCGGGGTGGCCGGCCGCGGTCAGTTCGGCGTAGACCGCGTCGACCCCCGCCGGGGTGCCGCAGTCGAAGGCGAGCGAGACGCGGGTGCCGGTGGCCGGGGTCCAGCTCGGGTCGAAGGACTGGACGGTCTTCACGGTGTCCCAGGCCAGCCGCAGGCCGCCGGGGAGGGCCGCTTCGACATGCGGCTCGCCGTCCGCCTCGGCGGGCACGTCGATGCCCAGGCGGCGGTAGAAGGCCAGTGAGGCCGCCATGTCCGCGACGACCATGCCGATCAGGTCAATACGGGGTACGGGTGCGTTGCGTGCTGTCATACCGACCACGCTAGGCCGCACCCGTACCGGCCGTCTTGAAGGAATCGGACACGCGCCCTTACGTCATTTCGTGAGGTCGACCCGTATGGTCATCAGCCCCGTGCCCAGCACCCGCGCCAGCGCGCTGTTGACGCGCGGCAGCATCTTCATCCGGGCGATGGGGTCGTCGTCCGGCATCGGGTACGCGGTGCCGGTGTACCAGCGGCCGTGGTGCCGCAGCCGCACTTCGGGGTTCTTCTCGATGTTGCGCACATAGTTGGCGCGGTGGCCGTGCGCGGCGACGAACCAGAAGGTACGGCCCACCCTGCGCCCGCCGATCGGTGTACGGCGGGCCAGTCCGGACGTGCGGCCGGTGGTCACCAGAACCGTCTGCAACGGGTTCCTGATCATCAGCGGATTCTCGGTCCGCCGCTGGATCGAGGTGATGACCTGGAACTTCTTCTCCTTGCTGGGGGACACGTGCGGTGCTCCCATCAGTCTCGACATGAGGCTCAACTGCCGTTGATCGTATGGGAGTTGAAGCGCCGCCGCGAGGGTGCACCGCTGCCCCGCGGCGGCGCCGCACCGACCGGGGCGGGCGGTGTCAGCTCCTGGTCGAGTACGACCGGGCGCCGGTTCCGGCAAGGCCGCCGCCCGCCACGGCCCCGGCGGGCTGCGGGTACCAGACGTCTCCCGCGTACCCGGCGAGACGCCCGTCGCGCAGCGCCCGGTCGGCCGCGTCCCGGTCGCAGATCCGCGCGCGGGCGGTGTTGATCAGATACGCGCCGCGCTTCATCCGCCCGATCATCGCGTCGTCGAACAGGCCCTCGGTCTCCGGGTGCAGCGGCGCGTTGATCGTCACCACGTCGCAGTGCGGCACCATGTCGGCGGCCGTGGGGTGGAAGGTCAGGTTCAGCTCCTTCTCGATGTGCTCCGGCAGCCGCTGCCGGTCGAAGTAGTGCAGCTTGACGTCGAACGGCGCCGGCCTGCGCAGCACCGCCAGCCCGATCCGGCCCGCCGCGACCGTACCGACGTGCATGCGCTGGTCAGCAGCGAGGCCGCGGTCGTCGCGGTGGGGATGGCGCCCATCCGCAGGGTGCCCGCGAGGCCGCCGCGCATCGCCGACAACTCCTGCTCCAGCGCGTCCCGTTCGGCCAGCACCTTGTGTGCCCAGGCCAGCACCCGCTCGCCCTCGGGGGTGAGCCCCTCGAAGCGCCGCCCGCGCCGCACGATCGGCGCGTCCAACTCGTGCTCCAGCTTGCGGATCGCGGCCGACAGCGACGGCTGCGACACGTAACAGGCCGCCGCGGCGCGGGCGAAGTGACTCCCCCAGAGCCTTCGGCCTGGGAGGTACCCCCAGCGGGCCAGGGCCACCAGATATTCGAGCTGGCGCAGCAGCATGGTGACAGTGTGCCCGTCAGGCGGGATAGGCGTGCGTCTGGGCGGCCTTGACCGTCGCCCACACCACCGCGTCCGCGTGCAGGCCGAGTTCGGCGACGGCCACCGCCGTCAGGTCGGCGGTCAGCGGGAGTTCACCGGCCACCCCGGTCAGCGCCACCCGGATCTGGTCGCCGTGCGACTCCAGCCCGTCGATCCTGGCCTGCCAGGCGTTGCGCGCGCTGGAGTCCGGACGGTCGCGCTGGAGGGTGACCGCGCTCGGCGGGAAGGCCACGAAGACCGGTCCCGACAGCTCCTCCGTGCTGGTCATGGTGAGGCCGGGACCGAGCACGACACTGTGCCCCTCGGCCTCGCCCTGGTAGAGGTTGAGCCCGACCAGCCGGGCGATGTAGTCGGTGCGCGGGCGGCGGGCGATCTCGGCCGGGGTGCCCTCCTGGACCACCTGGCCGCCCTCGATGACGACCAGCCGGTCGGCGAGCACCATCGCGTCCAGCGGATCGTGGGTGACCAGCACCGCCACCGCCTCGAACGCGGCCAGATGGCGGCGCAGTTCGGCCCGTACGTCCAGCCGGGCGCGGGCGTCGAGTGCCGCCAGCGGCTCGTCGAGCAGCAGCAGCCGCGGCTCGGTGGCCAGCGCGCGGGCCAGCGCGACCCGCTGCGCCTGCCCGCCCGACAGCCGCCGCGGCTTCACCTGCGCGTGGTCCGACAGCCCCATCCGGTCCAGGAGTTCGGCCGCGTGGGCGCGCGCCTCGGCCTTGCCGACGCCCTGGCAGCGCGGCCCGAACGCCACGTTGTCCAGCGCCGTCAGATGCGGGAAGAGCAGGTAGTCCTGGAAGATCACTCCGACCGGGCGGTCCTCGGGCGCCACGCGCCGCCGCCGCGCCGGGTCCTCCAGCTCCCGCCCGTCGAGCCGCAGATGGCCGCCGGTCAGCGGGGTCAGCCCGGCCAGGGTGCGCAGTGCGGTGGTCTTGCCCGCGCCGTTGGGCCCGAGCAGCGCCAGTACCTCGCCGGGCGCCACCGACAGCCGTACGTCCAGCCGGAAGCTCCCCCGGTCCAGCAGCAGATGGGCGTCGAGGCCGGGCGCGCCACCGGCCACGCCCCGCTCCTTCTCCTTCGTGAACCGGTTCACGCGGCGGCCGTCCAGCGTTCCCTGAGCCCGGCGAGTACGGCGATGGACACCGCGAGCAGCACCAGGCTCAGTGCGATGGCCGCCTCCGGGTCGTCCTGGAGCGCGAGGTAGACGGCCAGCGGCATCGTCTGGGTGCGGCCGGGGAAGCTGCCCGCGAAGGTGATGGTGGCGCCGAACTCGCCGAGCGCCCGCGCCCAGGCCAGTACGGCGCCGGCCGCGACCCCGGGTGCGATCATCGGCAGCGTGACCCGCCGGAAGGCGGTGAAGCGCGAGGCGCCCAGCGTGGCGGCGGCCTCCTCGTAGCGCACGTCGGCGGCCCGTAGCGTGCCCTCGACGCTGATCACCATGAACGGCATCGCCACGAACGCCTCCGCCACGACCACCCCGGCCGTGGTGAACGGCAGGGTGATGCCGAAGGCCGAGTCCAGCCAGCGGCCCACGATGCCGTTGCGGCCGAGCGCCAGCAGCAGCGCCACACCGCCGACCACCGGGGGCAGCACCAACGGCAGCGTCACCAGCGCCCGTACGAGCCCCCGCCCGGGGAAGGCCGTGCGGGCCAGCAGCCAGGCCAGCGGCACCCCGAGCACCAGTGAGACCGCGGTGGCCAGGCTGGCGGTCTGCAGCGACAGCCGCAGTGCCTGCCAGACGGCGGCGCTGGTGAGTTCCGAGGGCAGGCTGCTCCAGGGCGCCCTGACCAGCAGCGCGACCAGCGGCAGCAGCAGGAAGACCAGTCCGAGCAGCGCGGGCAGCAGCAGGGGGAGCGGCACGCCGTGCCCCCGGACACGCGGGCGCCGCGGCCGTCCCCCCGGGCCCCCGGTGTGCGGGGACTCCAGGAGATCGGCCGCGGCGCCCGCGCGGTCGCCGTCCGTCACGGCTTGAGGAAGCCCGCCGCGGACAGCACCTTCTGGCCCTCGGCCGACTGCACGAACGCGATGAACGCGTCGGCGCCCGCGGCGTTCTGCGCGTTCTTCAGCTTCACGATCGGGTAGGTGTTGATCGCCGAGGCGGACTCGGGGAACTCGACGCCCGTGACCTTGCCGCCGGCGGCCTGCACGTCGGTCTTGTAGACGACGGACGCGTCGACCTCCTTCAGCTCCACCTTCGTCAGCGCCGCCTTGACGTCCGTCTCGTACGTGACCGGAGTCAGCGTCAGGTGGCTGGCGGTCAGCGCCTTCTGCGCGGCGGCGCCGCAGGGCACCGTCTTCGCGCAGAGCGCGACCTTCACCCCGGACTTCGTCAGGTCCTTGAGCGAGGCGATCTTGTCCGGGTTGCCGGGCAGCGTCGCGATCTCCAGCTGGTTGCGGACGAAGGTGGCCGGGGTGCCGTCCGCGTCCTTGGCGTCCGTGACCGTCTTCATCGTCTTCGGGCTCGCCGAGGCGAAGACATCGGCCGGGGCGCCGGAGGTGATGCTCGCCGCGAGCGTGTCGCTGCCGCCGAAGTTGAACGTCACCTTGGAGCCCGGATACGCCGCCTCGAACTCCTTGCCCAGCGTCGTGAAGCTCTCCTTCAGCGAGGCCGCGGCGAAGACGGTGACCGTGCCGGTGACCTTCTGCGAGCCCGCCGAAGCGCTCGTCGTGGTGCCGCCAGGAGTGCCGGAAGAGGTGCTGTCCGACTTCTTGTCCGACGAGGAACAGGCGGTGAGCGCCAGCAGCACGGCAGACGTGCCGACGGCGAGCTGCAGGGCGCGACGCCGCGCGGTACGGGTTGTCACAGGAGTTCTCCCTCTCTGCCGCGCACAGACGCGCGGGTTCACGCGAAGCGGTGGTGCGCGGAGGAGACCCGCGGGGGGTCCGCGCTGACCCCCGTCATGACCTCGGCAGAAGCCGTGATCTCACCGATCCGGTACGTGTGCATGTGTCGATCATAGTGACGTATCTGCGAGGCGTAAGTCTGCTGTCGCATTGCATAAGCTCAACAATCCGGCACATGCCGCTCGCTTGTGCGATCACACGATTGCGTGTCGGCCCCCGCACCTGCAGATGCCAGCCGGGTGTGCCATGAGCGACCGCAGAAGTGCGGGATCGACCGGATTCCGCTCGCTCCTGCGGCATATCCGACCGCGGGGTCGGGAATCAGACATGAGTGGAACTGACCGGCGACATCGCGCGCCCCCTCCGCCTCACGGTCGCCGACCTGCGCGACTGGCCCGAGCACGAGGCCGACGTCAGCTTCGACTGCGCCAGCAGCGGCATCCAGCACCACCACTTCCGCGGCCCGCTCCTCTACGACGTGCTGCGTGCCGCCCGCCCGGCCTTCGACCCCGCCAGCCGCCGGGAGCGGCTGCGCTTCCTGATCGCCGTCACCGGCCTCGACGGCCATCTCGCGCTGCTGTCCTGGGCCGAGATCGACCCCGACTTCGGGCGTGCCCCCGTCCTGCTCGCCACCCGTATCGACACCACCCCGCTCGACGCGTACGGCCCCCAACTCGTGCTGCCCCAGGACCGCTGCGGGGCCCGCCACATCAGTGCGATCTCCGCGATCCGCACGACCTCGCACCCCGGATGGCACCCCGGATCGCACCCCGGCGGAAAATAGCTGGCGCCCGATCAGGGAGGGGCGCTACGGTACGGGCGTTGTCTGCGGGGCCCGGTCGGGCCGCCGTGGTGACCCGACGGAGAAGACCTGGGAGGTGTTGACCGATGACTGTCATTGCGCTGGGCGCTGCCCGCATTCGCCAGTACATCCACTCCACCCCCGTGGTCTCCGGCTGACCTCACCTCTTCCTTCCGCGCCCGTGCGCGCGGTGCCGGGGCCACCCATCGAAGGGTCTCCCCTTGTCTTCGTCTTCTCTCACCGCCCCGTCCGCCTCCTCGCACCCCCTCGCCTCGTACGGCTGGGACGAGGAGTGGGCGGAGCGGTTCGCCTCACACGCCGGGCAGGGACTGCTGCCCGGCCGTATCGTCCGGGTCGACCGGGGGATGTGCGACGTCGTCGTCCCCGGTGACGCGGGCGGACTCGTCACCCTGCGCGCCGACACCGATCCGGTGCACTCGCCCGATCCGACACGGGTGGCGTGCACCGGCGACTGGGCGGTGGTCGACCCCGACCCCGCGCAACCCAAGGGCCCGTCGGTACGGGCACTGCTGCCGCGGCGGACCGCCTTCGTCCGCTCGGCGTCGTCCAAGAGGTCCGAGGGCCAGGTGCTCGCGGCGAACATCGTCCACGCGGTGATCGCGGTCTCGCTGGCGGCCGAACTCGACCTCGGACGGCTGGAGCGCTTCCTCTCCCTGGCCTGGGAGAGCGGCGCGCAGCCGCTGGTCGTCCTGACCAAGGCCGACCTGGTGCCCGACACCACCCATCTGCTGGCCGACGCGGAGGCCGCCGCGCCCGGCGTCCAGGTACTGGTGGCCAGCGCCGCGACCGGCGAGGGGCTCGATGTGCTCGGGGCCGTCCTGGCGGGCGGCACCGCGGTGCTGCTCGGGCAGTCGGGCGCGGGCAAGTCCACGCTGACCAACGCCCTGTTGGGGCGCGAGGTGCAGGAGGTGCAGGCCACCCGGGACGCCGACGGCAAGGGCAGGCACACCACGACCACCCGCGACCTGCTGCCGCTGCCCGGCGGCGGCGTGCTGATCGACACCCCCGGGCTGCGCGGCGTCGGGCTCTGGGACGCCGAGGCCGGGCTCACCCAGGTGTTCTCCGAGATCGAGGAACTGGCCGCCGACTGCCGGTTCCAGGACTGCTCCCATGTGTCCGAGCCGGGCTGCGCGGTACTCGCCGCGCTGGAGGACGGCAGGCTGCAGCACCGCCGGCTGGAGAGCTACCGCAAGCTGCTGCGGGAGAACGCGTGGATCGCCTCACGCACCGACCAGCGGGCGCGCGCCGAGATGCGGCGCGTATGGAAGGAACGGTCCGCCGCGGGACGCGAGATGTACCTGCGCAAGCGGGGCGGCGGCGGTGGCCACCGCAGGGTCTACTGACCCGGGATCAGCCGTACTGACGCGCCGTCATCCGGCGCCGCCACCGGGACGTTGTCCGTGGCGGCGCCGGACCGCGATCGGGCTGCCCGCGCTCCAGAACGAACCGACGACGACGGCGACCACGAGTGCCACGATCACAATGCCGAGAATCACGGTCATACCTGACCTCCGCGTATCCGTGCGGCCTTCACCGCACCCTCACGTTCGCTGCCTGTTCGTGACCTTCCCTTTGCCCGGCGTTTCCAACCCACAGATCACACACAGGAGTTCGGATCGGCCCCGGCACCCGCCGTGGCCTGCGAAAACCCGGCTCCGGGGTGAGCTACGCCGCAAGGCCCGAACCGCCCGCTAGGCGGAGGCGCGCACCACGAGCTGCGTCGGCGTGACGATCGAGGAGGGGGCGGGGACGGAACCCCGGGTGGCGGCCGGGGGTTCGATGGCGCGCAGCAGGAGGCGGGCCATGAGGCGGCCCATTTCCTCGATGTCCTGGCGGATGGTGGTCAGGGGCGG